>NZ_CP149571.1:940000-1137500 GCF_037890695.1 Aeromonas jandaei
CACCCAAGATAACTTGGGTATCGTTACATGAATACATAGTGTAACGAGGCGAACCGGGAGAACTGAAACATCTAAGTACCCCGAGGAAAAGAAATCAACCGAGATTCCCTCAGTAGCGGCGAGCGAACGGGGATTAGCCCTTAAGCATCTTGGAAGTTAGTGGAACGGTCCTGGAAAGGCCGGCGATACAGGGTGATAGCCCCGTACACGAAAACAACCTTGATGTGAAATCGAGTAGGGCGGGACACGTGACATCCTGTCTGAATATGGGGGGACAGATCCTCCAAGGCTAAATACTCCTGACTGACCGATAGTGAACCAGTACCGTGAGGGAAAGGCGAAAAGAACCCCTGTGAGGGGAGTGAAATAGAACCTGAAACCGTGTACGTACAAGCAGTGGGAGCCCTTCGGGGTGACTGCGTACCTTTTGTATAATGGGTCAGCGACTTACATTTTGTAGCGAGGTTAACCGTATAGGGGAGCCGTAGGGAAACCGAGTCTTAACTGGGCGTCTAGTTGCAAGGTGTAGACCCGAAACCGGGTGATCTAGCCATGGGCAGGTTGAAGGTTGAGTAACATCAACTGGAGGACCGAACCCACTAACGTTGCAAAGTTAGGGGATGACCTGTGGCTGGGGGTGAAAGGCCAATCAAACTCGGAGATAGCTGGTTCTCCCCGAAAGCTATTTAGGTAGCGCCTCGGACGAATACTACTGGGGGTAGAGCACTGTTTGGGCTAGGGGGTCATCCCGACTTACCAACCCCATGCAAACTCCGAATACCAGTAAGTACTATCCGGGAGACACACGGCGGGTGCTAACGTCCGTCGTGAAGAGGGAAACAACCCAGACCGCCGGCTAAGGTCCCAAAGTTCTGGTTAAGTGGGAAACGATGTGGGAAGGCTCAGACAGCTAGGATGTTGGCTTAGAAGCAGCCATCATTTAAAGAAAGCGTAATAGCTCACTAGTCGAGTCGGCCTGCGCGGAAGATGTAACGGGGCTCAAACCAGGCACCGAAGCCGCGGATTTGCACTTAGTGCAAGTGGTAGGGGAGCGTTCTGTAAGTCTGCGAAGGTGTATCGAGAGGTATGCTGGAGATATCAGAAGTGCGAATGCTGACGTAAGTAACGATAAAGGGGGTGAAAAGCCTCCTCGCCGGAAGACCAAGGGTTCCTGTCCAACGTTAATCGGGGCAGGGTGAGTCGACCCCTAAGGTGAGGCCGAAAGGCGTAATCGATGGGAAGCAGGTTAATATTCCTGCACGACTTGTAATTGCGATGGGGGGACGGAGAAGGCTAGGTGGGCCAGGCGACGGTTGTCCTGGTGAAAGTGCGTAGGCGGTACCTTTAGGTAAATCCGGAGGTGCAACGCTGAGACACGAGACGAACACACTACGGTGTGGAAGCCATTGATGCCCTGCTTCCAGGAAAAGCCTCTAAGCTTCAGATTACAAGTCATCGTACCCCAAACCGACACAGGTGGTCGGGTAGAGAATACCAAGGCGCTTGAGAGAACTCGGGTGAAGGAACTAGGCAAAATAGTACCGTAACTTCGGGAGAAGGTACGCTCTTGTTGGTGAAGTCCCTTGCGGATGGAGCTGACGGGAGTCGCAGTGACCAGATGGCTGGGACTGTTTATCAAAAACACAGCACTCTGCAAACACGAAAGTGGACGTATAGGGTGTGACACCTGCCCGGTGCCGGAAGGTTAATTGATGGGGTTAGCGCAAGCGAAGCTCTTGATCGAAGCCCCGGTAAACGGCGGCCGTAACTATAACGGTCCTAAGGTAGCGAAATTCCTTGTCGGGTAAGTTCCGACCTGCACGAATGGTGTAACCATGGCCATGCTGTCTCCACCCGAGACTCAGTGAAATCGAATTCGCCGTGAAGATGCGGTGTACCCGCGGCTAGACGGAAAGACCCCGTGAACCTTTACTACAGCTTGGCACTGAACATTGAACCTACATGTGTAGGATAGGTGGGAGGCTTTGAAGGCGTGACGCCAGTTGCGCTGGAGCCGTCCTTGAAATACCACCCTTGTATGTTTGATGTTCTAACGCAGGGCCCTGAATCGGGCTCGCGGACAGTGCCTGGTGGGTAGTTTGACTGGGGCGGTCTCCTCCCAAAGAGTAACGGAGGAGCACGAAGGTTGGCTAATCCTGGTCGGACATCAGGAGGTTAGTGCAATGGCATAAGCCAGCTTAACTGCGAGACGGACAGGTCGAGCAGGTACGAAAGTAGGTCATAGTGATCCGGTGGTTCTGAATGGAAGGGCCATCGCTCAACGGATAAAAGGTACTCCGGGGATAACAGGCTGATACCGCCCAAGAGTTCATATCGACGGCGGTGTTTGGCACCTCGATGTCGGCTCATCACATCCTGGGGCTGAAGTCGGTCCCAAGGGTATGGCTGTTCGCCATTTAAAGTGGTACGCGAGCTGGGTTCAGAACGTCGTGAGACAGTTCGGTCCCTATCTGCCGTGGGCGTTGGATGATTGAAGGGAGTTGCTCCTAGTACGAGAGGACCGGAGTGAACGAACCTCTGGTGTTCGGGTTGTCACGCCAGTGGCACTGCCCGGTAGCTAAGTTCGGAATCGATAACCGCTGAAAGCATCTAAGCGGGAAGCGAGCCCTGAGATGAGTCATCCCTGACCCCTTGAGGGTCCTAAAGGGCCGTTGGAGACCACAACGTTGATAGGCGGGGTGTGTAAGTGCAGCGATGCATTGAGCTAACCCGTACTAATTACCCGTGAGGCTTAACCATACAACACCCAAGAAGTGTTCTAAGGCTTGTAGCAAATACGAACGAATTACTTACGTCAGCTTTCTCAGATTGAAGAATTTGCCTGGCGGCAATAGCGCCGTGGAACCACCTGATCCCATGCCGAACTCAGAAGTGAAACGCGGTAGCGCCGATGGTAGTGTGGCATTCGCCATGCGAGAGTAGGACACTGCCAGGCACCCAATTTTAGATTACGCGGATAGCGTGGTCTTTACCGGTTAGTGTGCTGATATGGCTCAGTCGGTAGAGCGCATCCTTGGTAAGGATGAGGTCCCCAGTTCGATTCTGGGTATCAGCACCATCTTTAAGTTAGTTTTAAAAGCTTTTGCCTGACGGCAATAGCGCCGTGGAACCACCTGATCCCATGCCGAACTCAGAAGTGAAACGCGGTAGCGCCGATGGTAGTGTGGCATTCGCCATGCGAGAGTAGGACACTGTCAGGCACCTATTTAGAAGAGGCCTCCCATTCGGGAGGCCTTTTTGCATTTCTGCGTTCCAAAAATCTGCCATGCCGCCGGCATTTTAGTAAAAGTGCTGGGCTATCAAGGGATTGCCCGTTACTCTTTAGCCGTTACCGATTAACACGTGATGCTGCCAGCGAGGTATTGATGGCTACGTTGAAGGAAATTGCACAGGAAGCGGGGGTTTCTCTCGCGACGGTATCCCGGGTACTGAACGAGGATCCCAGCCTGAGCGTCAAGGAAGAGACCAAGCAGCGGATCTTCGAGATTGCCGAACGGCTGGAGTACAAGACCAGCAGCGCCCGCAAGGGGGTACACAAGAGCAAGCTGCACTTTCTGGTGGTCTATGCCTATCCCCAGAGTACCGAGGTCAACGATCCCTACTATCTCGCTATCCGTTATGGCATCGAAACCCAGAGTGCCCGCCTCAATATCGAACTGACCCATCTTTACAACTGCGGTGAAGGGCGCGAACTGAGCGCCGTGGATGGCATTCTGGTAGTCGGCACCCTCACAGCTGAGCGTCTGGCCCAGCTAAGGGCTTGTTCCAGCCAGCTGGTGTTTGTCGACTGCCGTTCACAGGGAGAGTTCGACTCGGTCGATGTGGATCTCGCTCTGATCAGCCAGCAGGTCGTCGACTACTTTATTGCGCAGGGGCACCAGCGCATCGGCTATATCGGTGGCCAGGACGAGAATCCGGATCTGCGCGAACTGGCCTTCCGGGAGTATGGCCAGCGGCTGGGGGTGGTGCAGGAGAGCGATCTCTATCGTGGGGACTTCTCCAGCGCTTCCGGCTACCAGTTGGCGAAGGAGATGCTGGCCGGCGACTGGCCCAAGGCGCTGTTCGTCGCCTCCGACTCCATCGCCATCGGCGTGCTGCGTGCCATTCATGAGAAGGGACTGGCGATTCCCCAGCAGATCGAGCTTATCAGCGTCAACGATATTCCGACCGCCAAGTTCACCTTCCCGCCGCTCTCAACGGT
This sequence comes from Aeromonas jandaei, assembly GCF_037890695.1. Lineage (NCBI taxonomy): Bacteria > Pseudomonadati > Pseudomonadota > Gammaproteobacteria > Aeromonadales > Aeromonadaceae > Aeromonas > Aeromonas jandaei. Next base: position 944,223 of record NZ_CP149571.1, read on the forward strand.
GCGGATCCACTCCGAGTTGATGGGCTCCCAGGGGGTTAATTTGCTGGTTGAGCGGCTGCGAGACGAGCGGGATATTCCACTCCGGGTGCTGGTACCGAGCAAGTTGACCCTGCGCGGCACCACCCGCTGATTTTAGTAAAACATTCTGCTTTTTAGTCGCGCCATCATGCGGTGGTGCGACACCTCTCCCAAGCAAACCTCTTTCCCATATCATCCAACAACTTCATATCATATTGTTTTATAGTTGATTTTATTGCAGATCAGCTAGCTACTATCAACATCCATGCCACTCATCCATATCTTGCCCTCCTTTATCTCCCGCTTCTGATCTCGCTCACAAAACAATCTATTCATTGTGATCAGGTTAAAACTTTACCAATCCAAAGCTGATATTTAGTAAATTTTTATCTAGAGTTTACCCAGTCAAAGTTGCCTTGTTCCGGGAGGACATGTGAATAACTGGGAAAACGTCCAATTCGTTGGTGAAAACAGGCTGGCCCCGCGCGCCTACTTCTTCTCTTATGCCGACCACGCGCTGGCGGCCACCATGCAGCGGGAGCTGAGCCGCCGTTTTCTGAGCCTTGGCGGCCAGTGGCAGTTCCACTACTTCGACCACCCCCTGCAGGTGCCGGAGGCCTTCTATCACAGCCCCATGAGCGAGTGGGGCCAGATAACCGTGCCCAACATGTGGCAGATGGAAGGACATGGTCAGCTGCAGTACACCGACGAAGGCTTTCCCTTCCCGATCGACGTGCCCTTCGTGCCGACCAACAACCCCACCGGCGCCTATCAGCGCAGCTTCACGCTGAGCCCGGCCTGGGATGGGGAGCAGGTGATCATCAAGTTTGACGGGGTGGAGACCTACTTCGAGGTCTATGTGAACGGGCACTACGTCGGTTTCAGCAAGGGGAGCCGCCTCACCGCCGAGTTCGATATCAGTGCCTACGCCAACATTGGCGAGAACCTGCTGTCAGTGCGGGTGATGCAGTGGGCTGACTCCACCTATATCGAAGATCAGGACATGTGGTGGATGGCGGGGATCTTCCGCGACGTCTATCTGGTGGGCAAACCGGCCGCCCATGTGCAGGACTTCTTCATCCGCACCGCGCTGGCCGATGACAATCAAAGCGCCACCCTGAGCTGTGATATCCAGCTGGAGAATCTGGGGGCGGCAGCCCGTGATCACCGTCTGGTCTGGTCGCTGCTGGATCAGGGCAACGAGATCGCCAGCGGCTCGCTCGACCATCTCGCCATCGATGGCAAGTGTGATTGCCGCTTCACGCTGGATCTGGCCAACCCCCATCTGTGGAGCGCCGAAGATCCTTACCTCTACCAGCTGCAACTCTCCCTCTACAACGGTCAGGGCGAGCTGCTGGAAGTGATCCCGCAGCGGGTCGGGGTGCGTGAAATCAAGGTCAAGGATGGCCTCTTCTACGTCAACGGCCACTACCTCAAGCTGCACGGGGTGAACCGCCACGACAACGACCACCTCAAGAGCCGTGCGGTCGGCATGGATCGTGTTGAACGCGATATCGTGCTGATGAAGCAGCACAACCTCAACTCGGTGCGTACCGCCCACTACCCGAACGACCCGCGCTTCTATGAGCTGTGCGACCAGTACGGTCTGTTCGTGATGGCGGAGACCGACGTGGAGACCCACGGCTTTGCCAACGTCGGCGATCTCAGCCGCATCACCGATGACCCCTTCTGGGAGCCGGTGTTTGTGGATCGCATCGAACGCCACGTGCACGCCCAGAAGAACCACCCCTCCATCATCATCTGGTCGCTCGGCAACGAGTCCGGCTACGGCTGCAACATCAGAGCCATGTACCAGCGCTGCAAGGCGATCGACCCGACCCGGCTGGTGCACTACGAAGAGGATCGCGATGCCGAGGTGGTGGATGTGGTCAGTACCATGTATTCCCGCGTCTCCCAGATGAACTGCTTCGGCGAGTTCCCGATGGCGAAGCCGCGCATCCTCTGCGAATACGCCCACGCCATGGGTAATGGCCCGGGTGGCCTCAGCGAATACCAGCAGGTGTTTGACCGCCATCCCCACATTCAGGGTCACTACATCTGGGAGTGGTGCGATCACGGCATTCTGGATCAGGACGAGCAGGGGCGCCCGGTCTACAAGTACGGCGGCGACTACGGCGACTACCCCAACAACTACAACTTCTGCATGGATGGCCTCATCTATCCGGATCAGACCCCGGGGCCGGGCCTGCGTGAATACAAGCAGGTGATCTGCCCGGTCAAGGTGCGCGCGCTGGATCTGGCGAGCGGCAAGCTGGCGGTGGAAAACCGCTACTGGTTCTCCACTCTCGACGATATCCGCCTGCTGGTCGAGGTGAAGGCCGAGGGCGAACTGCTGGCCAGCCAGCAAATCCGGCTGGAAGGGGTTGCCCCCGGTGCCACCACAGAGCTGCAACTCGAACTGCCATCCCTGGATGGGCGGGAAACCTTTGTCCAGCTGCGGGTCATCAAGGCCAGTGCCACCCGTTACAGCGCGGCGGAGCACGAGCTGGGCCAGTACCAGTTCCAGCTGAAGGCATCGACTCGTCAGCTGCAGCCCTTTGCCAATCCCAACGCCACGGCGTTGCAGATCGCCGATGAGCGCCTCGCGCTGACCCTGAGTGGCAGCGGCTTTGCCCTGCGCTTCTCGCGCCTCGATGGCAAGCTGGTGAGCTGGCAGCAGGACGGTATCGAGCTCATCGAGCGCTCGCCACGCCTCACCTTCTTCAAGCCGATGATCGACAACCACAAGCAGGAGTACGAGAGCCTGTGGCACCCGAATCACCTGCAGATCATGCAGGAGCACTTCCGCACTCTGAGCTGGCGTCAGCTGGGTGATGTGGTCGAGGTGACGGTAGAGAGCCTGATCGCGCCGCCGGTGTTCGATTTCGGCATGCGTTGCCGCTACGTCTACACCCTGAGCCCGAACGGCCAGCTGCATGTAGCGCTGTCCGGTCAGCCCTACGGCGGTTATGACGACATCATTCCCAAGATCGGCTTCGAGCTGGGCATTCGTCAGGATCTCGACCGGGTGCACTACTACGGCATGGGCCCGGGCGAGAACTATCAGGACAGCCGCCAGAGCAACTGGATCGACAGCTTCAACAGCACAGTCGGCGAGATGTGGGAGCACTACCCCTTCCCGCAGGACAACGGCAACCGCCAGCAGGTGCGCTGGGCGACCCTGACCAACCGTCACGGCGCCGGTCTCTACGTGCGGCCCGATGCCCCCATCAACCTGAGCGTCTGGCCCTACAGCTGGGAGCATATCCACGCGGCGCAGCACATCAACGAGCTGGAGCCCTGCGGTTATCTCACCCTCAATCTGGATCACAAGGTGCTGGGGCTCGGCTCCAACTCCTGGGGCTCCGAGGTGCTGGACTCCTGGCGGGTGCGCTTCGAGCCGTTCAGCTTCGGCCTGACCCTGCTGCCCATCGCCCGTGGCAACCTCAATCCGGCTGCGCTGGCCGGGCTCGATCTCACCATCAACGGCGGGAGGAACCTCGCATGATCACCCTGGACAACCTGACCCTGTTCAAAAACATCTACCGGGAGGGCAAGAAGTGGGGCCGCTGCGTGGAGGCCATCAACAACCTGGCCAACCTCAAGCCCGGTATCTGCCACTCCATCGGTGACTCCCTCACCTACCGCTTGCAGGAGGGGGCCAGCCCGGCCACCTCCCTGTTCGAGGGGCAGCGCCGCTACTTCGACGTTCACTACTACCTGGAAGGGGAAGAGACGGTGGAGTGGACTGCCAAGAGCGAGCTGGTGGTCGAGCAGGCCTATGACGACACCACCGACCGCGAGTGGCTGGCTGGCGAGGTGCGTGAGCGCCAGCAGGTGGGCAACGGGCAGGTGGTGATCTTCGAGAACGACGAGGCCTACCGATTCGTCGGCGACGGGCTGGTGCGCAAGGTGATCATCAAGGTCACCGTCGAAGGCGGCTACTTCAAAAACAAATAACAAGCCGCCGGTTCTGCACTGATAAAGCCGGAAGGGCGGGGCTCACCCTACAACCCATGCCCCGCTCTTTCGCTAGATAACTACAGGTCTGGAGATGCACCATGTCTGATTCCAAACGCAACACGATAGGCAAGTTTGGTCTGCTGTCGCTCACCTTCGCGGCGGTATTCAGCTTCAACAACGTCATCAACAACAACATCGAGATCGGTCTGGCCTCGGCCCCGATGTTCTTTCTGGCCACCATTTTCTACTTCATTCCGTTCTGCCTGATCATTGCGGAATTTGTGTCACTGAACAAAAACTCCGAAGCGGGGGTGTATGCCTGGGTGAAGAGCTCCCTCGGCGGTCGTTGGGCCTTTATCTCCGCCTACACCTACTGGTTCGTGAACCTCTTCTTCTTCACCTCGCTGCTGCCGCGGGTTATCGCCTACGCCTCCTATGCCTTCCTCGGCTACGAGTACATTCTCACTCCGGTGGCGACCACGGCCTTGAGCATGGTGCTGTTTGCCTTTGCCACCTACGTTTCCACCAACGGCGCCAAGATGCTTGGCCCCATCACCTCGGTGACCTCGTCCCTGATGCTGCTGCTGACCCTCTCCTACATCCTGCTGGCAGGTGCGGCACTGGTAGGCGGCGTGCAGCCGGCTGATCCCATCACGGTAGAGGCCATGGTCCCCGATTTCAGCTGGGCCTTCCTCGGCATCACCACCTGGATCTTTATGGCAGCCGGTGGCGCCGAGTCAGTGGCGGTCTACGTCAATGACGTGAAAGGGGGATCCAAATCCTTCGTGAAGGTGATCATCGTCGCCGGGATCTTTATCGGCGTGCTCTACTCCATCGCCTCGCTGTTGATCAACGTGTTCGTGCCGAGCGGTACCCTGAAATATACCGGCGGCTCGGTGCAGGTGTTTGAAGGGCTGGCGGCCTACTTCGGCCTGCCGGAGATCCTGATGAACCGCTTCGTCGGGCTGGTCTCCTTCACCGCCATGTTCGGCTCCCTGCTGATGTGGACCGCGACCCCGGTGAAGATCTTCTTCTCCGAAATCCCGGCCGGCATCTTTGGCAAGAAGACGGTCGAGCTCAACGAGAACGGCGTGCCCGCCCGGGCAGCCTGGATCCAGTACCTCATCGTGCTGCCGCTGATGGTGATCCCGACCCTGGGCTCCAACACAGCGCAGGATCTGATGAACACCGTCATCAACATGACCGCCGCCGCCTCCATGCTGCCGCCGCTGTTCATCATGCTGGCCTACCTCAATCTGCGTCTGAAGCTCGATCACCTGCCGCGGGAGTTCAAGATGGGTTCGCGCACCACCGGCATCGCCGTGGTCTCGGTGCTGATCGCCATCTTCTCGGTGGGCTTCCTCGCCTCCACCTTCCCGACCGGCGCCGACATCATGACCATCATCTTCTACAACGTCGGCGGGATCGTGATTTTCCTCGGCTTCGCCTGGTGGAAATACAACAGATACGAGGCCTCCCTCAGTGCCGAAGCGCGTGCCAAAGAGGCCCAGCCGACAGCGCAGGTTGCCATGCAGACGCCATAGGCACTGAATTAAATCCCAATCAAATCGGGTGGCCGTTGGCCACCCGCAAACCGTTGAACCAGAAAAGGAAAAGAGAATGAGCGAGACGATCGAGTTTGCCGAATTCAAGCGGGTCGAGATGAAGGTGGGCAAGGTGCTGGAGGTGGTGCGTCACCCCGGTGCCGACAAACTCTACATCGTCCAGATCGACGTGGGTGGCGAGCGGCCGCTGCAGACCGTCACCAGTCTGGTGCCTTACTACAGCGAAGAGGAGCTGATGGGCAGCGAGGTGGTGGTACTGACCAACCTCAAGCCCACCAAAATGCGCGGTGAGCGATCCGAGTGCATGTTGCTGTGCGCCGAGACCCCGGACGAGAGCCAGAGCGTGCTGTTGCAACCGCGGGTGCCGATGGCGCCGGGCACTCCGATCGTCTGAACGGGATTGCGAGCCGGTGCGGGAGACGGTACCGGTTCAGCAACGAGGCCGTGCACGCGGCCCGATCATAACAAGAGAGTAAAGCGCGGGGCCGACAGACCCTTGCCGAACACATCACAGAGTCACAGCGCTCCCCGCAGGGAGCGCAAGTCCACTGGAGGACACCATGTCTGAATCCGTACGCGGCACCATAGGCAAGTTTGCCTTGTTGTCGATGACCTTTGCCGCCGTGTTCAACGTGCGCAACATCGTCAACAACAACATCGAGCTGGGGCTCAGCTCCGCCCCCATCTTCCTGCTGGCGACCATCGTCTACTTCATCCCGTTCGTCTTCATCATCGCCGAGTTCGTCTCGGCCAACAAAAACTCCGAGTCGGGGATGTACGACTGGCTGAAAAAGCCGCTCGGCACCCGGATGGCCTATCTGGGCTCGTTTCTCTACTGGTTCGTGAACCTGTTCTGGTTCGTCTCCCTGCTGCCCAACGTCATCGCCTACGCCTCCTACGCGATGCTGGGCTATGAGTACAGTTTCTCGCCCATGGTCACCTCAGTCATTTCCATCGTGCTGTTTGCGGCGGCGACCCACATCTCCACCAAGGGGGCGAGCTGGCTCGGCAAGATTGCGGAGATCGTGGCCTACGGGGTATTTGCCCTGTTCGCCATCTATGTGCTGGGCGCCCTGATGGCCCTGAGTGGCGATCATGTGCCGGCCCAGCCCATCACGCTGGAGGCGATGACTCCCACCGTCAACTGGGCGACGCTCGGCATCATGTGCTGGATCTTCCAGGCGGCGGGCGGTGCCGAGACCGCAGCGGCCTACCTCAATGATGTGAAGGGCGGCCAGAAGTCCTTCATCAAGGTGATCATCAGCGCCGGCATCGTCATCGGTGCCATGTATGCGGTCGGTTCCCTGCTGGTGAACGTGTTCGTGCCGCGCGAGAGCCTCACCTATGCCGGCGGCATGGTGGAGATCTTCACCGGCATGGCCCAGTACTTCGGGCTCTCCGAGGCGCTGGTGGGCCGCTTCGTCGGCGTGGTGCTGTTTATCGCCATGTTCGGCTCCATGATGATGTGGACCTCGGCGCCGGTGAAGATCCACTTCTCCGAGATCCCGCAGGGGGTTTACGGCGAGAAGACCACCCAGCTCAACGAGCACGGCGTGCCGGTGCGCGCCGCCTGGTGGCAGTTTGTCTTCGTGTTCGCGATGCTGGTGGTCAACGGCTTCGGCTCCGAGTCGGTGCAGCAGATGATGAACACTGCCATCAACCTCACCGCCGGTACCGCCATGCTGCCGCCGATCTTCATCATGGTGGCCTACTTCGTGTTCCGCTGGAAACATGACGACACCCCCCGCGACTTCCGCATGGGGTCGCGCAAGTTCGGGATGGGCGTGGTGTCGGTGCTGATCGCCATCTTCGTGGTGAGCATGAGTGCCTCCGCCTTCCCGGCCGGGGTGGATCTGGTGCGCGCCTTCTTCATCAACGTCTTTATGACCGCGGTCTTCTCGGCGCTGGCCTACTGGTGGATCTCCCGCTTCGAGAAGCGGCAGGCCCGCAAGCTCGCCGGCAATGAGAAGAAAACCGGCAACGGCACGCTGGCCAGCCAGCGCTGATCGGCTGAGTGAAAACACGGAACGGGCGGCCTTGGTCGCCCGTTTTTTTTATCCATTTTTAGCCGTTTGGGAGCTGTCAGGGCCGCTTTATCGTCAACTTTTGCTACTAGATATGGCGAAGGCGTTAAGCATTGATGAACAATTATTCGCCGCTCAACTTTGCGCCTCTCCATTATCGGGGTAAGCTGGAGGTTCGTTTTAGCGGGAGGTGCCAGACATCTCCCGCTCTGTTTCTTGTCCTCCCCAATCCTGACTGTCGCCATGGCTGCAGGATGCCCTTCTGATGGAGACCTTTCGTGCGTCTGGATCCCTTTACTGTTGTGCTGATTGCGGTGGTCACTCTGGCCTCCCTCTTTCCCTTCGAGGGGCAGGTGGCTGTCTGGTTCGGTCTGCTGACCAAGCTGGCGGTGGCGCTCCTGTTCTTCATGCATGGCGCCAAGCTGTCGCGCCAGAACCTGCTGGCGGGTCTCGGCCACTGGCGGCTTCATCTGGTGGTGATGCTCAGCACCTTCGTACTGTTTCCGCTGCTGGGGCTGCTGCTCACCCCGCTGGTGCCGAGCTGGCTGAGCCCGGCCATCTACCTCGGCTTCCTCTATCTCTGCGCTCTGCCTGCCACCGTGCAGTCGGCCATCGCCTTCACCTCGATGGCGGGGGGCAATGTGTCGGCGGCGGTGTGCAGCGCCTCGGCCTCCAGCATCCTCGGCATCTTCCTCTCGCCGGTGCTGGTGGGGATGATGATCCACGTGCAGGGGGAGGGGATCGACACCTGGCACTCCATCCAGTCCATCATGATGCAGCTGATGCTGCCGTTCGTGGTGGGCCACCTGTCGCGCCCGCTCATTGGTCGCTGGGTCGACAGCCACCGTCCGCTCATCGGCAAGCTGGATCAGAGCTCCATCCTGCTGGTGGTCTACGTCGCCTTCAGCGAGGCGGTGGTGCAGGGGATTTGGCATCAAGTAGGCTGGTACGATCTGGCCAGTATCGTGCTGCTGAGCTGCGTCTTGCTGGCGCTGGTGCTCTGCTGGAACGTCTGGATCAGCCGTCGCCTCGGCTTCGACAAGGCGGACGAGATCACCATCGTCTTCTGCGGCTCCAAGAAGAGTCTGGCCAACGGGGTGCCGATGGCCAACGTCATGTTCCCGGCCGCCAGCGTCGGGGTGATGGTGCTGCCGCTGATGATCTTCCACCAGATCCAGCTGATGGTCTGCGCCGTGCTGGCGCGCCGCTATCACGAGCAGGGGCATTGATACTCGCGCCGTTTTGACAGCCATAACAAGAGGGAGGCCCGTTGGCCTCCCTCTTTTCATCTGCATGCAGATCGGCGGATTAGCGTTTGCGCCAGACGGTGAGCTGCGCCACCGTGTGCTGGTACTTGCGGGCGGTCTCGCGGATGACGAAGGGCACACCCCGCGGCGGGCAGTGCTCCTCGAACTCCGCCGCCAGCAGCCGTTGCAGCGCCTGATAGGTGGTGAGCGCCTCGCCGTTTTCGCGAATGCCGCCGAGCCAGTTGGCGGGCGGGGTATATTCCGCCAGCCAGGTATAGGGGCTGGTGAGCACCAGCAGGCCACCGCTGCGCAGCCGGGGAGCTATGTCCCGCAGGAAGCGGGCGGGCTCCCGCAGCCGGTCGATCAGATTGGAGGCGAGCACCAGATCGTAGTGGTCATATTTGGGCTTGAGGTTGCAGGCATCCCCCTGACTGAAGTGGATGCGCTCAGCCTGACTTGCCCCCAGCCCGTGGCTCGACAGGCGCGCCTCGCAATACTCCACCAGTTCACCCTCCAGCGGAATGGCGTAGCGGAAGCTGTCCTGACTGGCGAGGGCCAGCGCCACATCGATGAAGCGGGCCGAGTAGTCCACCCCGTCCACATGCTGGAAGTGGCGGGCCAGTTCGAAGCTGGCGCGGCCGGTGGCGCAGCCGATATCCAGCGCCCGCTGGTGGTTGCTGCAGAGCTCGCCAGCAAGATCAGCAAGCGTCTTGGCGTAGTTGGCTACCCCGAAGTGGCTCGGGCCGTACTGGAAGTCGAGATATTGAGCGACCAGCGTGTCGGTTTCATAGGGATTCACGATAACGGGTTCCTGATAACGGGAGACCAGATAGCGGAAACCCGCATGCTGGAAGAAGTGACGCCGGAAGGCGTAACGGGATGATTTGAGCGCTTCGTTACCCGTGCTGATCCAGCTGCCGCCCTTGATCAGGGTGTGCTTGCCATCAAAGGTAGGGGTGGAGAAGTCGTCGTAGAGCGGGTGGATTTTAAAGCCGTCGAAGCCATCGATGGCGGTGCTGGTCCACTGCCAGACATTGCCCACCAGATCGAAGAACTCCCCTTGCGGGCAGGCATCCACCGGGCAGGAGGAGGCGAAGCGGGTCAGATTGATATTGCCGGGTGCCTGCGTCCAGTCCGGCTGATCGCCGGGTAGCTGTTCGCGCAGCAGCTGCCACTCTGCCTCGCTCGGCAGCTGGATGGGGAGTCCGGTCCGGGCCGCCTGCCAGCGACAGAAGGCTGCCGCCTCCAGCTGATTCACCTCGACCGGCCAGTCCCATGGCATGGCGACCTGCTCGGTCATCAGCCGCAGCTGCAATTGCCCGGGCTCGGCGGGGTCACCCACCCAGAAGGTGGGCATCTGCGCCTTGGCGTACTGGCACCAGCCCCATCCCTCCTCATCCCACCACTGTTGCTGGCCATAGCCGCCCGCATGGACGAAGGCGAGGTACTCGGCATTGCTCACCAGCATGCGGCTGGCCTGAAACGGGGCCAGCTCGATATGGCGCTCGCCATATTCGTTGTCCCAGCCGTAGGTGGCGTCCTGCTTGCCAAGGCGCACCTTGCCGCCGGCCACCGGCAGGAGACTGTTTGCTGGCACCTGATCAATGCGGTGGCGTGCTTCGGGGCAGGCGGGCCAATAAGGCTGCGGTCGCACCCAGGCGAGTGGCAGCTGGCGGATCAGCACGCTGGAGGTCTCGAGGTGGATTCGCTCGTGCTCTATCCCCATCAGGATGACCCAGGCCGGGCTCTGCCAGTCGATGGGCAGGGTGAGCGGCATCTGGCGAATAAAATCGCCCACCAGCGTACGGACTTTGGCCCGATAGCTGCGCAGCTCGCTGACTTTGGGCCAGTCGTAGTGGGTCTCGTCCAGATCGTCCCAGCTCATTTCGTCCACCCCGATGGCGACCATGGCCTCGATGCGGGCATCCAGCCGCTGGTCGATCAGGCGCGCCGCCAGCAGCTTGTTGATGAAGAAGGCGGCGGTGTGACCGTAGTAGAAGATGAGCGGATGGCGCAGCGGGATCGCCTTGTTGAACCAGGCCCGCTCATCGGCCAGACAGTCGAACAGTGAGTCGTAGAGATCGAAGGTCTGGCAGAAGTAGGCGAGCAGCTCGCGCCGTTTCTGCTCGGGATCGCTGCCGGTCAGCAACGGGGTGCGAGTCGGCTCCGGCAGACCGGTGGCAGTGGAATAGAGAGGGCTTGCTTGGGTCACGCTCTGACTCCTTGTTGGCAGTGAAGACTGACAAGACAGTGGTAATGACATTACCGCAATGGAGAGCTTGGTACGCACGAAGTACCACTATTGGCTCAACAGACCGGCAGGGCAATCCAAAACTTCCACGGCTTGTCAGCGTAGCGACCTCGCGAACGGCTCGCCAGCCAGCTCTCCACCTGCCTGTTAGGGGGTGGTCAGATTCGCCAAATGGTGGTCTAAATGGCTCTTTTTAATGCGTGCCACTTCTTACTGTTGATTTTATTTTTATTGAAAATCATATGGTTATCTTATGGCATGGCCATTGCTATCTGTGGTTTCATACGGCCTCTATTTTTGTGGTTTCGAACAGGGCCTGTCAGGTGGCTTATCAATAAATAAAAAGGAGAACAGTTATGCGGTGGATGATTGGCGTCTTGGTGGCGCTGGTGATGGGAGGTTGCAACGTCTTTGCCGACACCGAGATCAAGGGGGAAGGTGTCCCGGTCGAGCGCCAGCAGGCACTGGGCGAGCGGGTGACCCGGGTGCTGGCGGGAACTCCAGCTACCCTCCATCTGGTGGCGGGCGAGCAGCGCGGCATCCTGATCAAGGGGCAGGCAAATCTCTTGCCGTATCTGGAGCTGACCGAGCGCGGCAGCAAGCTGGAGATCGAGGTGAAGGAGGGTTACCGACTGCGGCCTACCGAACCGCTGGAGATCACCATCACCCTGCCAGAGCTCAGTGAAATGGCGCTGGCAGGTACCGGCAACGGCGATCTGAGCTGCTTCAAGGGTGAGGCGCTGGAGCTGTCGGTGGCGGGAACAGGTGGGATCGTCGCCAGCCAGCTGGAGGTACAGCGATTGAAAGGCAATATCGCTGGTGCAGGTAGCATGGATCTGGGGAGCGGCTCTGCCGCCAGCATCGAGCTGAACATTGCCGGTGCTGGCGATGTGCTGGGCAGCGAAATGCGTGGCAACGAGGTCGAGGTCAATATCGCCGGCAGCGGTGATGTGGAGGTGCGGGCCCAGAAAACCCTCAAGATCGGCATCGCAGGCACTGGCAACATCACCTACTGGGGTGACCCCGAGGTGGAGCAGCAGATCGTGGGCTCCGGCGGGGTGACCCGCGCGGGCAGCTGAAGCCAACCGATCACCACAACTGAAACAGGCCCGCAACGGGCCTGTTTTGTTTTTTCCAACATGGCGCGACTCCCCGTGCCATTTGTGCAAATTCTGCATAAGTGATGTTCCGGCCCGCCGGTTTTTCAATACATCCCGCTCCTTAATAATGCGCCTCATCCGCTACGGCGAACTTATCAACTACTGAGGCGTCACTGATGACTACATCATTACCTTTTGCAAATGCCGTGCTCGATGATCAGGCTCTGGTCAGCGGGCTCAAATCCATCCACCCGACCTGGGGCGACATGACGGTCCGCGTGGCCGGCGAAGCCTGGGGCATGCCGCTGCTCGACCAGAAGAGCAAGGCGCTCATCACCATCGCCATCGACCAGATGGCCCTCAACGTCAGCGGTGAAGGCAACCCCTTCGCAGCTCATGTCGATATGGCACTCAAGCAGGGGGCGACATGGCAGGAGCTCGAAGAGCTGATCGTCTTTGCATCTGTCTATACCGGCTTCAACAAGGGGGCGACCACCATGGGGGCGCTCAACAAATTGCGTCACGAGCGGGGGGATATCTGATGGCCATTCCAGGACTGAAAAAGCCCGATCATATCGGCTTTACCGTGCCCAATCTGGCAGAAGCGATCGCCTTCTTTCGCGACCACTTCGATTTCGAGCTGGCCTATGAGTTCGGGCCCTTTGTGGCGAGCGACAACTGGATGGCGGAGCACCTCAACGTGAATGCCCGCGCCGAGATCACCCGCATTGCGGTGATGAATGCCAAAGGGATCAATCTGGAGATCTTCGAGTTCGCCAGCAATATCGAGCGCAACCTCAAGGCTCCCAACAACGCCGATATCGGTGGCCACCATCTCGCCTTCTATGTGGATGACATGGTGGCGGCAGTGGCCTACCTGAAGGAGCAGGGGATCGCCGTGCTGGGTGAGCCGACCTGCATGACGGAGGGGCCGACAGCAGGGGAGTCCTGGGTCTATTTTCTTGCGCCATGGGGCATGCAGCTGGAGCTGGTCTCCTATCCGCAGGGTAAGGCCTATAGCCGTCAATCACTCGTCGCCCTGTTTGATCCACGATGAACGCGCTCCCGGTTTTGCTAATCGTGATGGCCGGCATGGGCCTCTCCTTCGAAGCGGGCCTGTTGGGCCCCCTTGGTGAACAGGTGGGCCATCTGTGGGCCACCCTGAGCATCTTCGGCGTGGGGGCTGCACTGCTCTGGCTGATCCGTTTCTTCACGGTGCGGGGGCCATCCACAGGGTGGCATGGGGTGCCGAAATGGCAGCTGATCGGTGGCTTGCTCGGCCCCGTCTATGTGGTGGCGCTCACTCTCTCGATCCCCATGCTGGGGGTAGCGATGACGATGATCTGCGTCCTGCTGGGGCAGGTGACCAAGAGCTTTGCCATCGACTACTTCGGCTGGTTTGGTATGCCGAAACGGGCAACCCGTCCTCTGCGGCTGGTGGCACTTGGCTGCATCGCGCTGGCGCTGCTGTTTACCTATCTGGGAGCAAACTGATGGTGCAGATTATCGTGTTGGCCATCGTCTCCGGCATGGCGCTCAGCGCCCAGGCGGCGATCAATGGTCAGTTGGGATCGCGGGTCGGTGTGGTGCAGAGTTCGCTGCTCACCTTCACCATGGGCACTGTGGTGACCGCCCTGCTGATCTTCTTCTTTGAGCCGCCCTATCAGGCGACCCTGCTCAGCGTGCCGAAGTGGCAGCTGGCCGGTGCCCTGTTCGGCATTGTCTACATGGTGGTGATGGTCGCGGCCATTCCACGGGTAGGGGTCGCCATCGCCACTGTGGCCACCATTCTGGGCCAGATGGTGATGAGTCTGGTGATCGATACCATGGGCTGGCTGGGCAATGCCCCCATTCCCCTCAACTACTGGCGCCTTGCCGCCATGATGGCCGTCGCTGCGGCGCTGCTCTGCATCTATCTGGCGAACCGACAACAGGAACAAGTAAATGAGTGAACAGGCAACAACCCTGATGGTCTTTTTCAATCTCAAACCGGGGACGAACGAGGCGGATTATCTGGTGTGGGCACGGGAGGTCGATCTGCCCACCGTGAACCGGCTCAACAGCGTCACCTCGTTCGAGGTGTTCAAGGGGCTGAAGATGCTGGGGCAGCAGAGTGCCTCGCCGTGGGACTACTTCGAAGTGATCCACATCGGGTCGGAGACGCAATTTCTGCAGGAGATCCAGAGTGCGCAGATGCAGCAGGTGATCCGTCAATTCGAAACCTTTGCCGCGGATGCCCACTTTATCTGCACCCGGGACATCACCACGCTGTAGCCGGCTCGCCAGTGGTGAAGGGGATACCACTTCTTGCCACTGGCTTGGCTGCCACAACATCAGAGGCTTTATGAAAAAACAGCTTGGCGAATACCTGCACGTGCTGGCCATCATCTTTCCGCTGACGCTGCTGATCCCGCGCTGGATGGCGCCGCTGCTGGCAAGATGGCAGCTCGACCCCGCCGCACCAGTCGCAGTGTTGCTCATCGACAGCGTGATCGTGGCCTGCGCCGTCTTTGTCTTGCTGCCGGCGCTGCACAAGCTGACCGGCAGGCTGTCTGGCTAAACCTGTCTGGCATCCCAGTAGCAGGGAGAGCCATATTTTCCCGCCAGAAAATCGATCACCACCCTCACCTTGGCGGCGAGCTGGTCGGTCTCCAGATAGAGCGCGCTGATCACCTGCTGCTCCACGCTGGTGGAGACGGTGAACCGGGTCATGATCGGCTTGAGCCGCCCGGTTTTCAGCTCCTCGCCGATGAGCCAGGTGGGGAACACCACAATCCCGGCACCCGCCACCGCGCCGGCAACCAGGGTATCGGCATTGTTGCTGTAGAGGGTGCCGCTCACCTCATAGGGTTGCAGCTGCTCCTGGCCGATGAACCAGCGTTGCAGGCCATTGCTCCCCTTGAAGACCAGACAGTTGTGCTGCGCCAGCTCATCCGGGCTGGCCGGTTCGCCATGGCGATTGAGGTAGTCGGGGCTGGCCGCCATCACGTAGTGCTGCTGGCCAAACTGTTTCATCCGCAGGGAGGAGTCTTGCGAGATCCCGATGCGGATCAGCAGGTCGATCGACTCAGCCGCCGGATCGACATAGTGATCCGTCTGCTGCAACTCGACCTTGAGCAGGGGGTAGCGCTCCAGCAGTTCGGTCAGATAGGGGGCAATGTGGAGCCGGCCAAAGGCGACCGGCGCGCTGATCCGGATGGTGCCTCTCGGGGTGTCCGCCCGCTGCTCGATCTGGCCGACCACCCGCTCATACTGCTGGAGGATCTCGGCGCACTGTTTGGCAAAGGCGACCCCCTCCTCGGTAAGGGAGATGGAGCGGGTATGGCGGTGCAGCAGTTTGGATCCCACCTTCTCCTCCAGCTGCGCCATCTTGCGCGAGACGGACGAAGGGGTCATATCCTGCCGACGCGCCACATCTGAAAAGCTGCCAAACCGGGTGGTCATCAGAAACAGCTTTATCTCCAACAACGAAACGTCGTAGTTCACGGGATTCCTCCTCCATCGCAATCCTCAAGGGTAATCGGCCGACCTTGGCCAGGGCAAGCTGGCGGGTCACTGCAGCAGGATGATGTTCCTCATAACCTGATTTAATAAGGGTAAGCGAGCATTTATTTGCCGGAAAGAATGGGATTATTCTTATGTATGACCGTGGAATAATATGAATAATATCTCCAATGGTTGCTTGTTATTAACCAAGGAGATGTGTGATGTCAGGAAATAAGGCTTTATTTGTTGCGCTGTTCTCTATTATGTCCGGTTATGCGATGGCAGATGATACTACTCCCGCGCCAACACCGACACCTATTCCGGAACAGAGTCGCGGTACTATTAAT
The DNA here is from genome assembly GCF_037890695.1 of Aeromonas jandaei. Classification (NCBI taxonomy): domain Bacteria; kingdom Pseudomonadati; phylum Pseudomonadota; class Gammaproteobacteria; order Aeromonadales; family Aeromonadaceae; genus Aeromonas; species Aeromonas jandaei. Next base: position 960,224 of record NZ_CP149571.1, read on the forward strand.
TTCACCGGTGCAATTATTGATGCACCCTGTTCAATTGCCTCCGAGAGCGTGAACCAGACCGTGCAGATGGGACAAATATCGAGTCGGGTGCTGGAGTTGAATAAAGAGGGGCCGCTGCGTCCTTTCGAAATTCATCTGGAAGGCTGCACGCTCGATACGGTCAACTCTGCGACCGTGACTTTCAATGGCATCGCAGACAACACCGAGAAGACCCGCCTGGCAGTCAGTGGTTATGCCAAGGGGGCCGCGATCTCTCTGGTGAGCCAGCATGACGGGCAAGAGGTGGTGCTGGGTCAGCCAACCAACGCCCTGACGCTGGTTGACGGTGATAATCGCCTGAAGTTTGGTGCCAAGGTAGTCAGTACCCTGCAGACGGGGGCCAAGGCGGTTGCGGGTGAATTCTCTGCCACCACCGACTTCGTCATGAATTACCAATAAGCGTTGTCACGACGACTGATTGCAGGCGCAAGGATGCGCAGTATTGATATGGAGCCATATTCGTTGTTATGCGCATATTCTACATACTGCGGTCTCTTTTTATATATTTAGTGCTCTTTGATGTTGCCGTTGCTTCCGAATTTGAGTTCAACACCGACCTGCTTGATATAAATGACAGGGAGAATATCGCCTCCGGCGCATTTAACAAGTCGGGATATATTCTGCCCGGCTCATATCTGATGCAGGTGAAGGTGAATGATGTCTCGCTCGGAGAGCGACAAATTGAATTTAAAAAGAACAGTCATGGCGAGTCAGAATTTTGTCTTGCTCGCGAGCTGAGTCTGGAGCTGGGGTTAAAACCGTCCGAGCTTGCCAAGCTGACAGCAACAGAAAATGGCGAGGGGTGCTATGACCTGCGGGTGCTCGACGGCCTGATGGTCAGGGGAGAGCTGAGTCAGGACACCCTGTTTATCTCGGTGCCGCAGGCCTATCGCGACTACGTCAACGAATACTGGGATCCGCCGACCCGTTGGGAAGAGGGGATTGGCGGCGTGATGCTCGACTACGGCATCAACATCCAGCACGGCCGCTGGAGCCATGACCGGCAGCAGCTTACCAACCTGAGTGGCTATGGCGTGGGGGGCGCCAACCTCGGTGCCTGGCGCCTGCGGGCGGATTGGCAAGCCCGCCATGAACAGGGGACAGGAGAGTCGACAGGTGTCCGCAGCGAAGCACAGATCTCGCGAGTCTACGGCTATCGGGCCTTGCCGGCCTGGAGTTCGCAGCTGCTGGTGGGCGAGCTGGACAGTGGCTACTCGCTGTTCGATGGCTTTCGCTTTGCCGGGGCATCCTTCGTCACCGATGACAGTATGTTGCCCCCCAATCTGCGTGGTTACGCTCCCGAAGTAGTGGGGGTGGCCGAGACCAACGCCAAGGTGGTGGTGAGCCAGCAGGGGCGCGTTATCTACGAAACCCAGGTGGCTGCCGGGCCATTCCGGATCCAGGAGCTCAGCAACGGCATCACCGGGGTGCTGGATGTCCGGGTGGAGGGGGTCGATGGCACGGTACAGCAATTCCAGGTGAACACGGCCACCATCCCCTATCTGGCACGTCCCGGTTCGTTGCGTTACCGGGTTTATGGCGGCAAGGTCGCGCTGGACAGGCATCAGTTCGATGGCCCCCTGTTTGCGAGTGGCGAGTTCTCGTGGGGGATTGATAACGGCAAGTCGCTGTTTGGCGGGGCTCTGCTGGGGGATGGGTATAACGCCCTTGCCCTCGGAGTCGGCCGGGATCTGCTCTATCTCGGGGCCATCTCGTTCGATGTGACCGCATCGCGGGCTGAGCTGTTACAGGAGCGGAAATCCGGCGAGTCATACCGGATCAACTACTCGAAGAACTTCGATGAATATGACAGCCAGATCACCTTTGCCGGTTATCGCTTCTCCGAGCACGACTTCATGACCATGAGTGATTTTGTCAGTGCAAAAGAGCAGGGAGGCCACTACGGAGGGGGCTCGAAGGAGATGTACAAGGTGTTGCTGAGCTCGCAGTTTCGCGATGCGAATCTGGGTCTCTATCTGGATTACACCTATCAGTCGTACTGGAACCAGCGTGACAGCGAATATGCCAGCGTCTCGGTGTCGCATTACTTCGACCTGATGGGGTTGCATGGTCTGAACGCCTCGCTGACCGCCTATCGCAATACCCAGGGCAACCAGGCGGATGACGGCCTCTACTTCTCGCTCTCCATGCCGTTCGGGCTGGGCAAGAGCCTGAGCTACAACGCGGCGAGCATCAGTGGCAAGGCCAGCCACAACGTGGGTTTTCGCGATATGGCGGACGAGCGCAACAGCTATTCGCTGACCGCTTCAACCTCGCCACAGGGAGAGGGCATCAGCGGTTTTTATACCCATGCGGGTAGCAAGAGCACAGTGATGGCCAATGCCAGCTATCAACCGGACAGCCGCTCGCTTGGCCTGTCGATGGCTGGTGGCATAACCGCTACTGCACAAGGCTCGGCGCTGCATCCGGTGGGCATGATGGGGGGCACCCGCATGCTGGTTGATACCGATGGAGTGGCGGATGTGCCGCTGCAGTCGGCCGGTCATGTGACCGCCAGCAACAGCTCCGGCAAAGCGGTGATAGCCGACATCACCAGTTATTACCGGCAGAGAACCATGATCAACGTCGATCTGCTGGGGGAGGATGCCGAGCCACTGGGCCCACCGATAACGGCAGGCACCCTGACCGAAGGGGCGATTGGATATCGTCACTTTGACATGCTTTCAGGTGCCAAGCGCATGGTGGAAATCCGGACGACAAACAACAAGCCACTGCCGTTTGCGGCCGAGGTGCGCAATGCCAAACAGCAGCAAATCGGCATGCTGGCAGATGAGGGAATTGGCTATCTGACAGGGTTGCATGATGGTGAAGAGCTGACGGTGAGCTGGGGCGAGCAGCAGTGCCAAACCCGTTTGCCAGCCCGTTTGCCGGCCGAGAGCGTTCTTGTCTCTCTGGTCTGCCAATAAATACGAATCGTGAATCGAGAGTGGGTATCGTGGTACACAAAATGCGTTGGATTGTTTCTGTTTTCTTGAGTTTGACCAGCCTTCATCTGCAGGCGGCCGTATCGCTGGATCGCACCCGGGTCATTTATCCGGGTGAGGCCAAATCAATAAGCCTGACGATCCACAACAATAACAACAGCCTGCCATATCTGGCACAGGCTTGGCTGGAAGATGAAAAAGGCAACAAGGTGAACTCGCCGTTTACCATTTTGCCGCCATTGCAGCGGCTGGAGCCGGGCATGGAGAGCCTGTTCAAGGTGCAGGCGCTGCCGGAGGTGGCGAGGCTGCCGCAGGACCGGGAGAGCCTTCTCTACTTCAACATGCGCGAGATCCCTCCGCGCAGCAATACACCCAACACCCTGCAGCTGGCCTTGCAGACGCGCATCAAGTTTTTCTATCGGCCGGCGAGCCTGCTGGTTGCCGGTGCAAGCCACAAGACGCCCTGGCAGAACGGGGTGGAGGTGATCAAGCAGGGGGGAAAAACCAGGCTGGATAACCCTACTCCCTACTATATCTCGCTCGTCGAGGCGGTAGTGGATGGTAAGGTGGTCGGCACGTTTGAACCCGTGATGCTGGCGCCTCATGGCAGTGCCACCCTCTCGTTCGATATGGGGGCAAGGCCATCGTTCACCTATATCGATGATTATGGTGGCCGCAAGCAACTCTATTATCGCTGTGCAAATAGTTGCAGGTTGCAACAGATAAAATAAAACCGTTAAAGGACATTCAGATGAAATTATTTTCTGGGTGTAACATTGTGGGGGGGATGGCGATATTACTATCCCCTTTTTTGACTCTGGCGGCCAGCGATACTCTGCAGCTGGTAATCACCGGACAACTGGTCAGCCAGCCATGTTATTTACGGGCAGGAGACGAGCTTGTTCAGGTCGATATGTCCACGATCACCGATCACGATCTCGCCGGCAATATGCGAAGCAAAAGCAAGGCGTTTCAAATCCATCTGGAGAGATGCAATCCCATCGTCGCCAAAAACGTCAAGGTGACGTTTAGCGGAACCTCTGCGGTTGGTGACAGCTCACTGCTGGCGCTGGATTCCAGCAGTCAGGCCAAAGGGATTGCGGTTGGGCTGGAGGAGAAAAACGGCACGCCCCTGCCGATTAACAGAGCGAGTCAGCTGGTTTCCATTACGACCGGCAATATGACGCTGGAGTTTGGTGCCTACGTCAAGGTGTTGTCTGCCAATGAACTTAAACCGGGATATTTCAAGGCATCTGCACAATTCAAACTGGATTATGAATAATATCTTCAGGGGCAGTTTATTGGCCATGCATCTATGGTTTAAAGAGAGTTCAATACTCAATCATTCATATCTGTCGTCCATCATAAAATACTGGGTAAGGTTGTTTGTTCTACCGGTTTTTTTATTTGCAGTGAGTATGCCGACGTGGGCGCTGGATGTATCGACCATGACCCTGTCAAATATGTCGATCGTTTTCAACAGTTCGGATTCGAACAATATTACTGACTCCCGAGTGTGTGGTAACAATGTGGGAAACTGCTCCCGTTATGCCAATAAAGTCAGAATGGAGGTCTCCTACGATAACGGGATGAACCAGAGTCTATGAAGGGTATCTCCCGAGCGGCACCTCGGTACCATGGGAGGCTGCCTGCGATCTCTATCTGTGCCCAAAACTGCGATCCTACGCCATGAGTGTGTTGAGCAACAGGCGGTTGTCGCTCACAGCATCCGGCGCATCCGAAAATGGCAATATCACCGGCATCCAGGCCATCGTCGGTTTTGAGCGGCGGGGGGTATTCAACGTGCTCAGGGGGCACGCAGAACTGACATGGTATTGGCGCAGATCTGAACTGAGCCTGCCCATCACGTCGTGCTCATTCAGCATTGGTACGGCCAACTTCGGTATTATCAGGATAGCGCCCAGCTATGGTCAGCAGGTCGGGGTTTCGATTAGCGGCTCCTGCAACCAGACGGCGGTTGTCAGGGCCAATATTGGCAATGCGCTGGTGTCGGGAAGTGGTGCTGTATTCCGGGTGAGAACGGCGAGCGGGAACAATATCGGCAGCGTGCAGTGCTACGCCTCCTCACGTTGCAGCATCGATTTTTCCGTGGTGCTGGAGTCATACCAAGGTATGGGGGGCAGTATCAGGTTAAGTGCCCCCGTGATCCTGCTTTATGACTAGTCATGTCGCCGGGATTGCAGGCAAATATCATGGCGCCATCATGTGTCTACCCATCTCAGCGATAACATTTCCGGTATCGTCTTTAGTATTCAAGTCTTCGTGTGACTGGATCTACCTATTCTCTGAACTCTGAACAGAGCCCCCCTGACGTGAACGCTCACTTGCTTTGGATAATGGCTTCGATAGGGTCACTTCTATACAATCACGGGCATACCTGCAGAAATTTGCGGTTCTTATCTGTGGCGAGATTGTGGCTAATATTGCTTTTCCGTGGGGATGAATGGCACGGAGGTAAGCAAGTCAATTCTCCCTGCATTGGCAGACAATGCCCTGATTGCGAGTAGTCTGTGACCCGTGGGGGGGGGGGGGGCCAGCTGTCACTTTGGCACTTATTTGTGAGGAAGCTAATTAATGTCAAAACCAGATATCCGGCTTCAGGACTCTCTTGTCGCAGGCTTGATTAACGGTGTGATCAACGGCTTGATTGCACACTGGCATTTCAAGGGGGTCGATTCTGTACCCTTGTCGGTCAATGCCATTGCCCATGAGCAGACATCGGTGTGGGGCGAGGCGGTATCCCTGACCTTCGGTCTGGGGATCATACTGTCGCTGATCACCGCCAAGCTGTTCGTCAACCATCTGCACAAGGCTCGTCCTGCGCTGCAAAGCAGCTTCAATCCCTCGTTCTTGCGCACCATGCTGCCTATCGCGATTACCCAGTGCGCCGCACTGTTCGGCTGGTTTGTGGCGCTGGCGGTGATCTGGACCAAATACATGGGTGAAATTGCCGTCTCCAGCTTCTGGGCCGCCATTCTGGTCGGTGGATTTGCTTTTGTTATCACCCTGTTTATTGAATATCGCACCAAGCAGAATCTGATCTTCAAGAAAGTCAGCCTTCTGGATTGATTCTGCCTCCCCATTTATTTCAGAAAAGGAATAGCCCTCATGAGTGATCCGAAGAGCGCGGCAACCGAGAAAACGGCCGCTACCGTGGCTGCCGCACAGGACAAGACCAAGCAGGCCCGTTCGCTGACTTATGGTATTTTCCTGGCGGTTTTTATTCTCTGGATTTACAGCTTGTGGGCCGACCGGGTGACCCCCATGACCGATATGGGAAGGGTCAATGGCGAGGTGATCCGTCTTGCTCCGCAGGTATCCGGCCCGGTGGCCAGCATCCATGCCGCCAATAACGATGAGGTGTCGAAAGGGCAGCTGCTGGTCACCATCGAGAAAGCGCCGTTTGAGCTGGAGGAGAAGGCGGCCGAGCTCGCTTTGCAGCAGGCGGCCCAGTCCTATCATGCCGATTCTGCCTCCATCAAGGTTGCGAAAGCCAATGAGGCTTCCGTCCGCGCTGCGGCCAACAACGCCAGATTGCAGGTGGAGCGATATCGGGCCCTGCTGAAAAAGGGCACCATCAGCCGTGCAGCCATGGATGACAGCCTGACCCAGCTGCAAACCGCCGAGGCCAATCTGGCGCAAACCGTCTCTGCGCTGGAAAGGGCCCGTTTTGAGATTGGCCCGCGTGGTGAAGAGAACCCCGAGATTCAGGCCGTGCTCAACAAGCGTGCCCAGGCTCGCCTCAATCTCGAACATACCGAGCTGAAGGCACCTGCCAATGGCGTCATCACCAATCTGGCGCTGGCCAAAGGCAACTATGCCAGCGCAGGCCAGCCGCTGCTGACGTTCATCAATACCGATAAGCTCTGGCTGACCGCCATGGTGCGGGAGAACTCGCTGGCCTATTTGAAGCGGGATGATGCCGTCAAGCTGGTATTTGATGCTTATCCGGGGAAGGTCTTCACCGGCAAAATCACTTCCATCGGTTTTGGCAGCAGTGGCAATGGCAGCCTGCAGGTCAATGCCGGCACCGGATTGCTGGATTCCCCTACCTCCCAGCCGAGTGCCCAGCGCTTCCCGGTCAATATCCAGTTTGATGACCTTCCGCCCGACGTGAGCCCGCGCTTCGGCGGTCGTGCTGTCGTCGCCTTCTACCCGGGAGAGTCATATCTGGGTGAGCGGTTGGCAGATATCTGGATATGGGCATGGAGCTACATAAGTTATGTTTCATAGTCCAGCCAATGCCTTGCTGCGGGTAGCGCTGTTTCCGGTGCTACTGCTGTTTTGGCAATTTGTCTTTGGTACGGATTTACCGCTGCTGGCCCCGGCCATGTGCGCGGTATTCCTCACCACCACCCATAACCCGCCACCGCTCATCATGGTGTTTCTGATGGCCGGGGTCTTGTATCTGACCTCCTGGATACAGGCATGGCTGGCAACCTTGTTGCTGGATTATCCCCATGTCTATTACCTCGCGCTGCTGGGCGTATTCTACTGGTGCATGGATCGCACCCGAAAAAACGCGCAGGACCTGATAGCAATCCTGCTCATCGTGGCGACGGCCATGATTGCGGTGTTCGTCAAACAGAAGGGGATTTCGGTCGACCAGATACCGCTGGCGCTGTTGAAGAACATCTTCGTAGCAGGGTTTACCGCGTATCTGGCCTATTTCATCTTCCCGGGTGGTGAGCCGCTAACGGATGCCGCTGCTGCAGCCAATGGTGCAGGCAAGACGCCTCATCAGGATTGGCACACCCTGTTCAAGGCGGTGCTGGTGCTGACTACTCTCTGTGTCGGCATCACCCTGGATCTGGAGCAGAGCACCATCATTGCCATCGTGGTCGCGCTGATTATCAAGGATCCCAATCCGGCGCTCGGGCACAACTACGGTATCCGGCGGTTGCTGACCACCTATGCCAGCGTGCTCTATGCCGTGCCGCCCCTGATCATGTGCGTGTTTCAAACCAACCTGATTGGCCAGCTGGGGGTCACTCTGGTGTGCGCCCTGTTTATGGGGATCCACGCAGTCGAGAAAAAGGCCAGTTACAACTCGATCCAGCTGCTCTATTCGAGCTATGTGGTACTGGTGTTCTACTCGATCACCTCGACCAGCATCGATGCGCTGAGCGATGGCCTGATCCGCTTCGGCTCGGTGATGCTGGCGGTGATCCTGGGGGTAATGGCACTGATCATCATGCAGCCCAGATCGCCTGCCGAGGTGGCAGTGCAGCGAGCAGATCACCACCCCGGCTGAGAAGCTGCCGCTACCGCGTCTGCCGTAGTCATAAAAAAAGAGCCCTTGAGAAATCAGGGGCTCTTTTTATTGGCAAGCGAGGGTTAATCGATCACTCGATGTTCTGGATCTGCTCGCGCATCTGCTCGATGAGAACCTTCAGCTCGACGGCGGACTGGGTCACTTCGGCGTTGATCGACTTCGAACCGAGCGTGTTCGACTCGCGGTTGAACTCCTGCATCATGAAGTCGAGACGACGACCGCAGGCGCCACCCTTCTTCATGATCTTGTTGGTTTCGCTGATGTGCATCTCCAGACGATCCAGCTCTTCGGCCACGTCGATCTTCTGGGCCAGCAGCACGATCTCCTGCTCGATGCGGGCCGGATCCAGCTCCACCTTGGCTTCGGCCAGACGGTCGGTGAGCTTCTGGCGCTGCCACTCGATGATCTGCGGCAGGTGGACGCGCACCTTCTTCACTTCCACCTGAATGCCGGCCAGACGCTGTTCGATCAGCGCCTTGAGGTTGGCCCCTTCGCTGGCGCGGGAGGCGAGAAAATCTTCCATGGTCTGGTCAAAACCGCCGAGCAGCTCGGTGGCGACCGCGTCCATGTCCTGCTCGGCGGCAGCCATGACGCCCGGCCAGCGCAGTACATCGACCGGATTGAGCTGGCCCTGACCCGCCTCTTTCATTACCCAGCTGGCGCTGTCGATGATCAGCTTGGCCAGCTCTTCATTGATATGGAGTTGGCTGGCGGCGGCCTGAGCGGCCTCGAAGCGCAGGTTGCACTCCACCTTGCCGCGCTGCAGCTTGGCGCGGAAACGCTCACGCAGAACCGGCTCCAGGCTGCGCAGTTGCTCCGGCAGGCGAATGTAGGTCTCCAGATAACGCTGGTTGACCGAACGAATTTCCCAAACGGCTGTGCCCCAGTCGCCCTTGAGTTCCTTGCGGGCGTAGGCGGTCATGCTGTGAATCATTGATTGTTCCGGGCTTGATGAAGTGTGGCGGGATTATACCCAGCGGGGGCCGGTGCGTCAGCCGAAGTGTTGGTTTTAGCGGCTGATATTTGGGCCACGATGGCTTATACTCCTGCGCCAATTCAGCCAGCCCAGAGGTCCGTCCCATGTCACGTCCAAGCGATCGCACTGCCGCGCAGCTTCGTCCGGTCACCATTACCCGCCACTTCACCAAGCATGCTGAAGGGTCCGTGCTGGTGGAATTCGGCAACACCCGCGTGCTCTGCACCGCCAGCGTCGACACCAGCGTGCCGCGCTTCCTGAAAGGGAAGAATCAGGGCTGGGTCACCGCCGAATACGGCATGCTGCCGCGCTCCACCCACTCCCGGATGAACCGCGAAGCGGCCTCCGGCAAGCAGAGTGGCCGTACTCTGGAGATCTCCCGGCTGATCGCCCGCTCCCTGCGCGCGGCGGTAGACCTGACCGCGCTTGGCGAGCACTCAATCACCGTTGACTGTGATGTGCTGCAAGCCGATGGCGGCACCCGTACCGCCTCCATTACCGGTGCCTGTGTGGCGCTGGTGGATGCGCTGAACTGGATGGTCGAGAAGGGCATGATTAAGCAGAGCCCGCTCAAGCAGATGATCGCCGCCGTTTCCGTCGGCATGTATCAGGGCGAAGCTATCTGCGATCTGGAGTACATCGAAGACTCCGCCGCCGAGACCGACATGAACGTGGTGATGACCGAAGATGGTCGTATCATCGAGGTGCAGGGCACCGCGGAGGCCGAGCCCTTCACCCATGAGGAGCTGCTGGAGATGCTGGCGCTCGCCAAGGGCGGCATCGCCGACATCATTGCGCTGCAAAAGCAGTCGCTCTCCTGATTTTAAAAACGCGGCATTGACCGCGTTTTTTTATACCCCCACACAAGACAACGACAAGCCAAGCAAGGAGCCAGAATGAAAGCCTACCAGCGTCAATTTATCGAGTTCGCCCTGGAGAAGCAGGTCCTCAAATTCGGTGAATTTACCCTGAAATCCGGTCGTAAAAGCCCCTACTTCTTCAACGCCGGTCTGTTCAACAGCGGCCGCGATCTGGCCCGTCTCGGCCGCTTCTATGCCGCCGCCCTGATGGATGCCGGCATCGAGTTCGATGTGCTGTTTGGCCCGGCCTACAAGGGGATCCCCATCGCCTCCGCCACCGCCGTGCAGCTGGTGGAGCAGCACGACGTGGACGTGCCCTGGTGCTTCAACCGCAAGGAAGCCAAGGATCATGGCGAGGGCGGCAATCTGGTGGGCAGCCCGCTCAAGGGGCGCATCATGCTGGTGGATGACGTTATCACTGCCGGCACCGCCATCCGTGAATCCATGGATCTGATCCAGGCCAACGGCGCCTCGCTGGCGGGTGTGCTGATCGCGCTGGATCGTCAGGAGAAGGGCAAGGGCGAGCTCTCCGCCATTCAGGAGGTGGAGCGTGACTACGGCGCCCACATCATCGCCATCATCCAGATGAGCGACCTGATTGCCTATCTGGAAGAGAAGCAGGCCGAACAGCCGGAGCTGGCCGAGCAACTGGTTGCCATGAAGGCTTACCGCGCCCAGTACGGTATCTGAGTTCCGCTCACACCGCGCAATAGCTGAATGCGGCGCCTGTTTGTTCTCTGGCAGCAAACGGGTGCCGTTTTTTTCATCTGCAAAAAGTGGATCATGTGGCTTGAGCTTGCCCTTACAGTAAAGGTTAGGGTTTGCCAGTCGGCGTTTTGTGGTGCCGACGGGTTCCGGGGAGGAACAACATGACCACTCATCTTCAATCACCCATTCATCTGCAATTGCCGCTCAGCGGCATGAGCTGCGCCAACTGCGCAGGCCGCATCGCGGCCAGTCTCAACAAACTCGACGGGGTATCGGCCACCGTCAACTTCGCGCTGGAGCAGGCAGCCATCGAGCTGGCCAGCCCTGACCGCCTGCCGGCGGTGCTCGAAAGCATCAAAAGTCAGGGTTATGACTACGGTAGCGAGACCTTTTTGTTTCAAATTACCGGTATGACTTGTGCCGGTTGTTCGGCTCGACTGAATAAAATGCTGGTCGCGCTGCCCGGCGTTATCTCGGCCGAGGTCAACTTCTCCATCGAACAGGCCCGGATCGTGCTGGTGCCCGGGATGCAGACCCCGGCCGCTTTGCGTGAGCAGATCGAAGCGCTCGGTTTTGGCGCCCAGCTGGCACAAGGCTCGGCCAGCGGCCGCCGCCAGCAGTTGCTGGAGCGGGAAGCGCAGGAGACCGCCACTGCCCGTCAGGCGCAAACCCGGGTCATCGTCTCGGCGTTGCTGACGTTGCCGCTGCTGGTGGGGATGCTGGCCATGGCCGGACTGTTCCCCTGGCATCTGCCCGCCTGGCTAGAGCTGGCGCTCGCCACCCCGGTGCAGTTCTGGATCGGCGCCCGCTTCTATCGCGGTGCCTGGCTAGCCATCAAGAACCGCTCCGCCAACATGGATGTGCTGGTGGCAACCGGCACCAGTACCGCCTACTTCTACAGTCTCTATCTGTTGCTGACGCTGGGGATGGCTGCCAGCGGCCAGCTCTATTTCGAGGCGAGCGCTATCATCATTACCCTGATCTCCCTCGGCAAGTTGCTGGAAGCTCGGGCCAGACGCAGCACCCAGTCCGCCATTCGCGAACTGATGGCGCTGCGGCCGGAAACCGCGACCGTCTGGCGTGGCGAGAGCTGGCAGAGCGTCGCCATCGACGAGGTGCTGCGCGGCGATCGGCTGCGGGTGCTGGTGGGGGAACGGGTGCCGGTGGATGGCAAAATCGTGAGCGGCGAGAGCGAGCTGGACGAGTCGATCCTCACCGGCGAGAGCCTGCCGGTGCCGCGCAGCGCAGGCGACAAGGTGCTGGGCGGTGCCATCAACCGCTCCGGCGTGCTGGAGATCGAAGCCACTACCGTGGGGGAGGATTCCAGCCTCAGCAAGATCATCGCATTGGTGGAGAGCGCCCAGATGGGCAAGGCCCCGCTGCAGCAGCTGGTGGACAAGGTCTCCGCCGTGTTCGTGCCGGTGGTGATGGCCATCGCCCTCTTTACCCTGCTGGTGTGGTACGCCATCAGCAACGACTTCGGTCAGGCGCTGCTGGCGGCGGTGGCGGTGCTGGTGATCGCCTGTCCCTGTGCGCTGGGGCTGGCGACACCGGCGGCCATTGTCACCGGTACCGGGGTGGCAGCGCGCCACGGCATTCTGATCAAGGATGTCGATACCCTGCAGAAGGCCCATGCCATCAAGGCGCTGATCTTCGACAAGACCGGCACCCTGACCCAGGGTCGGCCGGTGCTGGCCAGCTGGAGCGGCAACGACGAGCAACTGCGCCTCGCCGCCGCCCTGCAGCAGGCGAGCGAACACCCGCTGGCGCTGGCCATGCGCGAGGCAGTCGGCAAGGAGGCTACGCTGCCCCAGCCAGAAGCCGTGGAGGTGCGGGTCGGGGCCGGTATTGTCGGTCAGGTGGCGGGTCACGCGGTCGCCATCGGCAATGGAGCCCTGCTGGCCCAGCTCGGGATTGAACCGCCACAACAGGATGAACAGCCCGCCGACGGCGCAACCCGGGTCTGGGTGGCCATCGATGGTGTGGTGGCGGGTATCGCGGCACTGGCCGATACCCTGCGCCCCGAGAGTCCGGAAGCCATCGCCACCCTGCGTCAGCGAGGCATCGCCAGCTGGCTGGTGAGTGGCGACGCACCGGCGCCGGTGGCCCATATCGCCGCCAAGCTGGGGCTGGACGGGGCCTTTGACTCCGTGCTGCCGGCGGGCAAGGTGGAGAAGGTAGAGGCACTGCGGGCGCAAACCCGTGGGCTGGTGGCCATGGTGGGGGACGGGGTGAACGACGCCCCGGCGCTGGCGGCGGCGGATGTCGGCATCGCCATGGGCTCCGGCTCCGATGTGGCGATGGAGACCGCCGCCATCACCCTGATGCGATCTGACCCGCGGTTGGTGGCCGATGCCATCGATATCTCGGCTGCGACCTGGCGCACCATCCAGCAGAACCTGTTCTGGGCCTTTGTGTTCAATATCATCGGCATTCCGCTGGCGGCTCTGGGTTACCTCAGCCCCGAGCTGGCGGGGGCGGCCATGGCCCTGAGCAGTATCACAGTTTTGAGCAATTCCCTGTTACTGAAACGCTGGCAACCGCGGGCAATGGCCCAGGTCAGCCACAATGTCAGCACTGAATCGAACCGTTAAGGAGTCATCCATGAACATCAGCAAGGTAGCCAAGGCCACGGGACTGACCGCCAAAACCATCCGTTACTACGAGAGTATCGGCCTCATCTCGGCGCCGGTGCGCAGCGACAACGGCTACCGCAGCTACACCGAATCGGCCCTGCGCGAGCTGCGTTTCGTCAAGCGGGCGCGGGAGACCGGCTTCAATCTGGAGGAGTGCCAGGAGTTGCTGGCACTCTATCGGGACGAGCACAGAACCAGCGCCCAGGTGAAGAAGCTGGCGCAGGAGAAGATCGTCGATCTGCGGGCTCGCATCGCCGGGCTGCAGGCCATGCTCAGCTCGCTGGAGGGGCTGGTCTGCTGCTGTCACGGGGATGAAAACCCCGAGTGCCCGATCCTCGACGAGCTGGAGCGCGGTTGAGTAACTGCTTAATAAAAAACGCTTTATTGTTGCTCAATGAGGGGTAGTGGTAGACTGCTTGGCTCTTGTACAGGAGTACTCAGTTGACCCAGAGTGTGACACGCCAGGTCAGGCAGGCCATCATGGTCCAGCTCTACACCCATGCTTCGTTCAGTCTGCCCTGTCTGGGCTTGCTGGCGTTTGGCTGGAGTCTGCTTTTTCACGACTACCTGCCCGCCAGTGAAGCGCTCGGGTGGCTGGTCGGGGTGTTGCTGTTACTGCTGTGCCGTGGCTGGCATCTGCGCTGGCGCCAGCCCAGATTGCACCAGACGCCGCTGCCCCTGCTGGAACGGGAGCTCTTTATCGGGGTGACCATCACCTCCATCAGCTGGGCGCTGGGTGTGCTGCTCTATATGGACAAGCTGCCCGATACCTATCGCGCGGCCATGATGATGCTCACCAGCCTGATCCTCACCGGCAGCGCCATCATGCTGTTTGGCAGTCGCCGCTCGCTCTACGGTGCCGTGTTGCCGCTCGGGTGCGCCATGCTGTTCGAGCTGGGGGCGGGCAACGAGCAGGAGCGGATCGTCTCCTGCATGCTGGCGGGCTACCTCTTTGTCTTCTTGCCGACCCTGCTGCGCCGTCTGCGGCGGGATCAGATCGCCTCGCTCCACCACCGCTTCTCCAACGCCGAACTGGTGGCAGAGCTGAAAGCAGTTTCCGAACATCTGCGCCTCACCTCCCGTCTCGACGGCCTGACCGGCATCGCCAACCGTGCCCATCTCGACGACTGTCTGGAACGCGCCTGGCGCCGCTGCCACCGGGCCCGGGCGCCGTTGTCGCTGGTGCTGGTGGATGTGGATTACTTCAAGCAGTTCAACGATCTCTATGGTCACCAGCTGGGGGATGACTGCCTGCAACAGGTGGCGGGGTTGCTGGCCGAGGTGGAGCGGCGCGAGGACGATCTGGCTGCTCGTTACGGTGGCGAGGAGTTTGCGTTGCTGCTGCCTTGCACCGGCATGCAGGGGGCGCTGCAGGTGGCGGACAATGTGCGGCAATCCCTCAAGGAGCTGGCTATTCCGCACCAGAAATCACTGGTCTCCGGTCGGGTCACATGTAGCTTTGGTGTTGCCACTCTGATACCGGACAACAGCATGAAAATCGCCGATTTGATCCAAAAAGCGGATGCGGCCCTCTATCAGGCCAAGCATAATGGGCGGGATCGAATCGAAGTAGCCTTGATGGGTAAGGTTGCCTGAGTTAATACAGACAGATTAAAGAGGTTGTCTATGCAATGTCATCGTATCGAAGAGCTGCTGGAGTTGTTGCAGCCTGCCTGGATCAAGGAACAGGATCTCAGCCTGGTGCAGTTTGTTGCCAAACTGGCCCAAGAAGCGGGTTTTGAAGGTGCCCCTGTCCGAGCTGACCGACGACATGCTGATCTATCACCTCAAGATGCGGGAATCCGACAAGCAGGCGATGATCCCGGGTCTGGCCAAGGATCACGTGCCCGATTTCAAAGAGGCACTGCTCAAAGCGCGCGGAATCAAGTGAATCTTGAACAGAAGCACATCACCGCAAGGTGATGTGCTTTTTTGTTGCCGAAATTTGCGATCCAACCCCAATATTAGATACATCTAATCCACACAATTAGCAGGTTGTTTAAGATATAATCCGCTCCATAACAAATAAGGGAGCGATGTCTTGCAATGGCCGATCACGAGAAAATCGATATCAAGGATGTCACCGACAAGAGCGTAACCGGGACTTTCAACCCCAATACGTTCAAAGCCAGCGATGACAGATTCAACCCCGGCAACCGTATCTACGTCCGGGCCCAGACCGGTTACTGGCAGCGGGTGCGCAAAGGGATGGGCTGGTTCTTCGTTGCCCTCTTCGTGCTGCTGCCCTGGCTGCGCTACGAGGGGCGACAGGCGGTGCTGTTCGACCTCGGCCATCAGCAGTTCCATGTCTTTGGTGCCACCATCTGGCCGCAGGATCTGACCCTGCTCGCCTGGCTCTTCATGATCGCCGCCTTCGGGCTCTTCTTTATTACCACTTTCCTCGGTCGGGTCTGGTGTGGCTATCTCTGCCCGCAGACTGTCTGGACCTTCATGTTCATCTGGTTCGAAGAGAAACTGGAGGGGCCGGCCAACAAGCGGCGCAAGCTGGACGAAGCACCCTGGAGCGGCGAGAAGCTGGCTCGCAAGGGGGCCAAGCATCTGGCCTGGCTGCTCATCTCGCTGGTCACCGGCCTGACCTTTGTCGCCTACTTCCAGGATGTGACCCGGCTGGTGCCGGATGTGCTGACCCTCAAGGCGAGCGGTTGGGTGCTGTTCTGGGTGAGTTTTTTCACCATCATCACCTATGGCAACGCCGGCTGGATGCGTGCCATCATGTGTATCCACATGTGCCCCTATGCCCGCTTCCAGTCCGCCATGTTCGACAAGGATACCTTCATCGTCGGCTATGACCCCAAGCGGGGCGAGACCCGCGGTGCCCGCTCCCGCAAGGCCGATTACAAGGCGCTGGGGCTGGGTGATTGCATCGACTGCGACCTCTGCGTGCAGGTCTGCCCGACCGGTATCGATATCCGTGACGGTCTGCAGTACGAGTGCATCAACTGCGGCGCCTGCGTCGATGCCTGTGACCAGACCATGGAGCGGATGGGGTATCCGAAGGGGCTCATCAGCTACACCACCGAGCACAAGCTGGCCAACGACTCTACCCATGTGGCGCGGCCCAAGCTGATTGGTTATGGCCTGGTGATGGCCACCATGCTGGGGGTGTTTGCCTACAACGCCATGTCCATCATGCCGATGGGGCTCGATATCCTGCGGGATCGCAACCAGCTGTTCCGCGAGAATAACGACGGGCTCATCGAGAACACCTATACCCTCAAGATCCTCAACAAGACCTTGCAACCCCAGACTTACCAGCTGGATGTGGAGGGGCTGCCCGAGTATCAGTGGTTCGGCCCCCGTGAAGTGACCCTGAAGGCAGGCGAGATCTACACCCTGCCGGTCAGTCTGGCGGTGGATCCCTACAACCTGAAGCGGCCGACGCTGGATATCCAGTTCGTGCTGAAACGGGAGGGGGCGGCGCCTGATGACAGCAAGGGCAACCTGCGTCAGGGCAGCAAGTTTATCGGCCGGTTGTAAGGGTCTGGCCTACCGCCATGCACGGCAATGGCGGGCAGTAGTGATAGAATGGGGCGCAACGGCGCCCCTTTCTTATGGTGGATGACATGCGTTTCAACTATTCCGATCTCACTCCCGACCTCATTATGGATGCGCTGGATCTCAGCGGTCTGCGGCTCGACTCCGGTCTTATCGAGCTCAACAGCTACGAAAACCGGGTCTACCAGTTTCAGGATGAGGATCGTCGCCGCTATGTGGTGAAGTTCTACCGACCCGGCCGCTGGAGCCGGGCCCAGATCCTCGAAGAGCACGAGTTTGCCGCCCGCCTCTGTGAGGCGGAGATCCCGGTCGCCGCGCCGCTCGCCTTTGCCGGCGAGACCCTGCTGGAGCATGAGGGCTACCCGTTTGCCATCTGGCAGAGCGTCGGGGGACGCCAGTTCGAGGTGGACAACCTCGACCAGCTGGAGTGGGTAGGGCGCTATCTTGGCCGCATCCATCAGCTCGGTGCCAGCAAGCCGTTCCACCACCGGGTTCGCCTCGACGTGGATAGCATGCTGCACGAGCCGCGTCAGCTGCTGGCGTCTGGCGAGTGGCTGCCAAGCGGGCTGGCCAAACAGTTCTTCGGGGTGCTGGACGAGCTGATCAAGCATGTCTGCGACGCCATGACCCTCGATGTGGCACAGATCTCCCTGCATGGAGACTGCCACCCGGGCAACATCCTCTGGCGTGATGGCCCCATGTTCGTCGACCTCGATGATTGCCGCACCGGCCCTGCCGTTCAGGATCTCTGGATGATGCTCAGCGGCGAGCGCAACGAGCAGCTGATCCAGCTCGACACCCTGTTGGCAGGCTACGAGGAGTTCATGGAGTTCGATCCCCGCGAGCTGGCACTCATCGAGCCGCTGCGGGCGATGCGCATCGTCCACTACATGGCCTGGCTGGCACGGCGCTGGGAAGACCCGGCCTTCCCCCGTCACTTCCCCTGGTTCAATACCGATCACTACTGGCGCCAGCAGATAGCGACCCTGCACGACCAGCTGGAGGCGCTCAAGGCTCCGCCGCTCACCCTGACGCCCGGCTGG
Organism: Aeromonas jandaei; assembly: GCF_037890695.1. Taxonomy (NCBI): domain Bacteria; kingdom Pseudomonadati; phylum Pseudomonadota; class Gammaproteobacteria; order Aeromonadales; family Aeromonadaceae; genus Aeromonas; species Aeromonas jandaei. The sequence continues at coordinate 978,243 of NZ_CP149571.1, forward strand.
TGAGCCAGCTGGCCGGAGTGGCAGGGGATGAGTCAGCAGCGGTTATGCGCGGGCTGTCGCCGCTCCTGATCACCGGTGGGCAGCGAGGGGAGGAAATGAGCGGCAAGAGGGACTCAATCTCCTGTTCTGGCCATTGACTGGGCAGTGGTGACGCAATAGGCTTGGCACTGCTTCGGTTCGCCGGGCGTGCCTCACAGTGATCCCTTAACAGGAAACATCATGAAAAAAATCCTATTTTTCCTTGCTGCCATGCTGATGATCCCCATGGTTCACGCCGCCCCCGAGTTCAAGGAAGGCGTCAACTACGATGTGGTGAAACAGACTGGTACCGCCCAGCCGGAAGTGATGGAGTTCTTCTCCTACTACTGCCCGCACTGCGCCACCTTTGAACCGATCGTCGAGCAGATGAAAGCCGAGCTGCCCAAGGGTGTCACCCTGAAGAAGAACCCGGTCGGTTTCCTCGGCCGTGAAATGGGCCCCGAGATGCAGCGTGCCTACGCCGTTGCCAGCCTGCTCAACGCCGAAGCCAAGCTGACCCCGGCCATCTTCAACAAGATCCATGTTCAGCGTCAGCCGCCGATGAGCCGCGATGACGTGAAGCAGCTCTTCGTTGCTAACGGTGTACCGGCCGAAGAGTTTGACGGCGCCGTCGACAGCTTCGCCGTGTCCGGCATGGTCTCCCAGTTCGATCGCAACATGGAGAGCTACAACATCCGTGGCGTACCGGCCTTCCTGGTGAACGGCAAGTACATGATCAAGATTGAATCCATCTCCTCTCAGGAGCAGTTCAACCAGCTGGTGAAATTCCTGCTGGCCAAGAAAGACTGATCACTCTTGATTCGATAAAAAAGCCCGCCGGTGCAAACCGGCGGGCTTTTTGTTTTCTGGTAATCTGGCAGGTCAGACCCCGACGTGGAACGCCTGCTTGAGGTTGCGGATAAACTCCGCATCCCGGCAGAGGGTCTTGCCCGGGCTGTCGGAGATCTTGGCAACCGGGCCGCCATTGCACTCGATCAGCTTGAACACGATGTTCATCGGGCTGACGCCGGGCAGGTCGCAGGTGAGCTTGGTGCCGATACCGAAGCTGGTGTTGATGCGGCCGCGGAAGTGACGGAACAGTTCGACCGCCTTGTCGAGATTGAGGCCGTCGGAGAAGACCAGGGTCTTCTCGGCAGGGTCGATACCGAGGCGTTGATAGTGGCTGATCGCCTTCTCGCCCCACACCACGGGATCGCCGGAGTCGTGGCGCAAGCCCTGATAGCGGCTGGCCAGCTCGAAGTCGAAGTCGCGCAGGAAGGCATCCATGGTGATGCAGTCGGTCAGCGCGATGCCGAGATGGTCGGTGAATTCGTCCAGCCAGCTGGTGAGGGCGGCGCGCTGGCTGTGTTCGAGCGGGAAGCCGAGCTGCTGGTGAGCCTGGAACCACTCGTGGGCCTGAGTGCCGACGGCAGGCAGCTGGTACTTCTGGGCCAGCATGTAGTTGCTGGTGCCGCGAAACGCCGGCAGCCGCTCCTTGAGGCGACCCACCACGGCATCCTGTACCGCGTGTGAGAAGCGGCGGCGGGTGCCGAAGTCGATGAGGTTGAACTCGCTCATCTCGTCGCGACTCAGCTCTCGCTCCAGCTTGTCGAGCTTCTGATCGAGCCGCTCCAGCGCGTGGCTGACGCCGAACTGGGGGTAGCGGAAGCGGTTGCGCATCTCGCTGATGATGGCGAGCACCGGGATCTCCCACAGGATCACATCCTGCCACGGCCCCTCGACCCGCACATTGATGCGGCCATCCTGTTCGAACACCTTCAGCAGGGAGGCGTCGAGCGGCTTGCGGCGCAGATGGTCGAGGTAGTCAGGGGTGAAGAAGGGGCGTTCGGCCAGAAAGTGGTGCTCGGATTTGGTCAGCCGCAGGGAGCCGGCGAGGCGCAGTTGCTCCTCGATCTGCCCCATCATGGGCAGCAGGTCCTCTTCGTTGCGGCTGTGGAATTCAGCCACCACCTCGGCATCCGGATAGCGATGAAACACCGCTTGCTGCATGTGCAGCTTGTAGGCATCGGTGTCGAGCAGGCTGGTTAGGATAGGGGGCATATCAGGCGTCCAGCAGGCGTTGAACATCGGTCAGGGTCTGGGCCAGTTCGGCGCCAGCCTCGATCATCTGGGTGTGGGCGCTGGCAATCGTCTCGGGTGCGATGCCACGGCAGGCATCGAGGTGGACGATCACCCGGAAACCGGCGCGGCGCAGTTGCAGCACGCTGGTCTTGACGCAGTAGTCGGTGGCGAGGCCGCCGACCAGCACAGTGGTGACACCATGGGCTTGCAGGAATTCGATGAGGCCGGTGCTGCGGCGCTCGGCCAGATCGTGGAAACAGGTGCCATAGGGGTGCAGATCCGGCTCGACTCCCTTCCAGATGAAGAAGTCGTAATCGATAGGGGCGGGCAGGCCATCGAGCAGCTCGAATCCCTTGCTGCCGGGGACGCAGTGTACCGGCCAGGTGAGATCGGCGTTAGGAAAATCAAGCGGTTGCAGCATGGTAGCAGGCTCGCTGGCCACCCAGACCGCATTGGCGGGGTGGGCATCCTTGCTGCCGATGCGCAGGCTGGCGAGGGTGGCCTGAGCGTTGAGGGCCGCCACAATATCATCCCCACCCGCGACGGGCAGTTCGTTCGGGCAGAGAGGGGTAAAGCCCTTCTGCGCATCAATATCCAGACTGGCGACGGTTCCCATGATTGGCTCCTGCACATACTATTCGTGTGATATTATCTACCAAACATTAATGGAAGGCGAGCAGGGCGATCGGGATGCTGAGAATGAGTCTGGATATGGTGGTGCTGCGGTTGCATGAGGAGCGGCTCGAACTGCTGCTCGAGACCCGCGATCGCCCCCCTTTTGCCAACTGCTGGCAACTGCCTGCCCTGCGCATTGACGAGACGCTGGACCGGGATCTGGACGCCGCCCAGCGCCGTCTGCTGGCGGAGTGGGGGCTGGGTGACTGCTACAGCGAGCAGGTCTGTACCCTCGGCAATCTGGAGCGGGATCCCCGTGGTTGGTCCACCACCCTGGTTTACCTCTGTCTGGTGGCGCCTGAAGTGGAGACTCGCCATGGTTGCTGGCATCCGGTTTCGACCCTGCCGGGCATGAGCCTCGCCTTCGACCATCTCCAGCTCATCGCGAAGGGGCTGGAGCGACTGCGCATCAAGAGCCGCTACAGCACCCTGCCGCTGCAACTGCTGGGTACCGAATTCACCCTCTCCGAGGTGCAGCGCGCCTTCGAGATCATCCTGCAGACGCCGATGAATACGGCCGCCTTTCGCAAGCGGATCCACCGCGCCGACATTCTGGTGGATACCGGTCGCAAGCGCACCGGCAAGCAGCGCCCCGCCATTCTCTACCGGCTGGAGAGCCCCTGCTGCGTAATGTTCGATCAGGTGATGCACGGAGCGGAAGCATGAGCACATCCCCTGTTCGAGTGCTGGTGAGTGCCTGCCTGCTGGGTCAGCCGGTGCGTTACGATGGTCAAAGCAAGGGGATCGTCAGCGACTGGCTGAGTGAGCTCGGTGCCGAGGGGCGGGCGCTGGCGTTTTGCCCCGAAGTGGCGGGCGGTCTGCCGACCCCGCGTCCTCCTGCCGAGCGGCAGGGAGAGCGAGTGATGACGGTGAGCGGACTGGATGTGACTGTCGAATTTGACCACGGCGCCGAGCTGGCGCTGGAAATCTGTCAGGCGCAGGGTATTCGCTTCGCCCTGCTGAAAGAGGGGAGCCCCTCATGTGGCAGCGGCCGTATCTATAACGGCCGCTTCGAAGGTGTTTCTGTGGCGGGCGAGGGCAAGACCACCGCCATGCTGCGCCGCCATGGCATTGCAGTGTTCTCCGAGGATCAATTGGCTGAGTTGGCTTCTGCGCTCTCTTTGGATTCATCCCCGGATTTGGCGGCAACCGGCAGCGGCGCCTGACCGCTCTGCCACCCCTCCAGCACCTCGTCCTTCTCCTGCCAGCGCTGGTTTAGCCACTCCTGAAAACCGCGCTTGAACTGCTTGTCGTTGAAGTAATCCCCAATCAGCGCCTCATCCACCGGCAGCTCCTCGATCCGTACCTGAATGCGTTTTACCCGCCCCATCAGGAAGTCCTTGAACGGGGTTTCGGCGTTGTCCGGATAGCGGATAGTGACGTTGATCAGGCTGTCGAACTGCCCCCCCATGGCGGCCAGCGTAAAGGCCAGTCCTGCCGCTTTGGGCGGCATCAGGTGGCGATAGCGGGAGCGGGCGGCATCCCGTTTCTGCTCGGTGAAGCGGGTCCCTTCCACGAAATTGATGACGGTAGTGGGGATATGGCGAAACTTCTCGCAGGCATTGCGGGTGGTCTCGATATCCTTGCCGCGCAGGTGCGGGTTGCGCAGCAGGAATTCCCGTGAATAGCGGCGCATAAAGGGCATGTCGAGCCCCCAGCAGGCCAGTCCCAACAGCGGGATGTAGATCAGCTCGTGCTTCATGAAGAACTTGGGCACCGGCAGCCGATCACGGAACAGGTGGCCGAGCACCACTATGTCGGTCCAGCTCATGTGGTTACTGATGATGAGATACCAGCCATCCTTGCGCAGCTTGGTATTGTCCTCCACCTGCCAGTCGATGCGGGTGGTGAGGCGTATCACCAGGGCGTTGCAGGCCAGCCACAGGCGCATGAAGCGGTTGTTGAGGTGGCTGCAGGCGCGGCCAAAGGCTGGCACCGGCAGCAGCAGTTTGGCCAGCGAAACCAGCAGGATCAGGCTGGCGCACAAGGCGGTAAAGAGAATGGTCAGGCCGGCGCTGATGATCAGCACCAGCGGGCCGGTAAGCATGGATAACATGAGTGTTTACTGCGCCTTGGTTGCCAGCAGCTGGTTCAGGGTCTGGTTCGTTCTCGTGCCAGATCCCGTTCAGCCACTGCTGAAACTCTTGTTGGAACTCGGGGTCATTGAAGTAATCCCCCACCAGTTTGCGGTCGATCGGCAAATAGCGGACCTGAACCTTGATTTGCCCGACCCGGCCGCACATGAAATCCCAGTAGCTGGGAATGCCCTCCGGGTAGGCGATGGTGACATCCACCAGTTGATGCAACTGGTCACCCATGGCGGCCAGTGTAAAGGCGATGCCGCCTGCGCGCGGATGGAGCAGGTGACGATAGGGCGAACCCTGCTTCTGATGTTTGCCCTTGGTGAAGCGGGTGCCCTCAACGAAGTTCATCACGCTCACCGGAATGTGGCGGAACCGGGCACAGGCTTTACGGGTTGTCTCTATGTCTTTTCCCTTCAGATGGGGATGCTTTTCCAGAAATTTCCTGGAATATCGCCGCATGAAGGGGAAGTCGAGCGCCCACCATGCCAGACCGAGAAAAGGTACCCAAATCAGCTCTTTCTTGAGGAAAAACTTCAGGAAGGGAATTTTTTGGTTAAAAACCCGCTGCAGTACCAGTATGTCGACCCAGGATTGATGGTTGGCTATCACCATATACCACTCATTCCGGCGCCCTTTGTCCACTCCGACCACATCGAAAGGGGTTCTGATGATGGTTTTCTGGATCAGATTGTTGAAACCGATCCAGCAGCTGGCACAGCCATCCAGCAGCCAGTTGCAGAGGGTGCGCCACCCCTTGATGGGGAGCAGAAGTTTGAGCAGACCCAGCGAGAAGATGGGAGCAAACCAGAAGAGGGTGTTGAAAAAATAGAGCAGGGTGGAGAGGCTGCCGCGCAGTCGCTCTATCAGCTTGTTGGGCATGAGTCGGGTCCGTCTTGCTGTCGATAAAGGGCCATCAAGTGGTCAGATCTGTGGCCATAATATCAGCCGATGGCCCGTGAGACCATTCAGAGCAGTTATTGCGCCGGACTCACCCTTTCCCTTCTGTCAGCTGCTGCGCAGCCGCGACAGCAGCCGATCCATGGCCCGGTAGCCGAGCGCCTCGATAAGATGCTCCTTGCCGATGGCGGGTTGCCCGGCCAGATCGGCGATGGTACGCGACACCCGCAGGATGCGGTGCCAGGCCCGGATACTGAGCCCCAGCTTCTGGATGGCACCTTCCAAAAATTCGGCATCTTGCGGTGATAGTCGGCAAATATCCTCTATCTCGCGACTATCTAGCAGGTTGTTGAGCTTGCCGTTGCGGCTCAGCATGCGCTCCCGTGCCGCCAGTACCCGATCGCGGATCTGCCGGCTCGACTCCCCTCGTTCCGCCTTGCCGGTCAGACTCCCCTTGGGCAGCAGTGGCACCTCCACCGTCAGGTCGAAGCGGTCGAGAAAGGGGCCGGAGAGCTTGCTGAGGTAGCGCAGGATCTGATCCGGGCTGGAGCGGGTCTGGCCATCGCCATAATGGCCGCAGGGGCTGGGGTTCATGGCGCCCACCAGCTGGAAGCGGGCGGGAAAATCCACCTGGCGGGCGGCCCGGCTGATGGTGATGTGGCCCGTCTCCAGCGGCTCGCGCAGGGAGTCGAGCACCTTGCGCTCGAACTCGGGCAGCTCGTCGAGAAACAGCACTCCGTTGTGAGCCAGCGATATTTCGCCGGGCCGCGGGTGGCTGCCACCGCCCACCAGTGCCACCGCCGAGGCGCTGTGGTGGGGTGTGCGGTATGGTCTGTGGTGCCAGTGGCCGGCGCGCGGAGTAAGGCCGCCGATGGAGTGGATGGCGGCGGTCTGCTGCGCTTCCTGCTCGTTCAGCGGCGGCAGGATGCCGGGCAGACGGCTGGCCAACATGCTCTTGCCGGTGCCGGGCGGGCCGATGAACAGCAGGTTGTGGCTGCCGGCGGCAGCGATTTCCAGCGCCCGCTTGGCCTGTGACTGGCCGATCACATCCTGCAGATCCGGTACATCAGGCAGGCTCTTCGCGCTTTGTTGATCTGGCAGCGGCAGTTCGTACTGACCGGCCAGCCAGGCGGTGACGGCCAGCAGTTGGTGAGCGGTGCGCACCTCGGCATCCTGAATCAGGGAGGCTTCGGGGCCGTTTTCCCGCGGCACCAGCAGGGTGCGCCCCGCATCGCGGCAGGCGAGCACGGCGGGCAGCACCCCGAGCACGGGGCGAATTTCGCCGGTCAGGGCCAACTCCCCCAAAAATTCGTGATCGAGCAGATATTTTGCGGGTATTTGCTTGGAAGCGGCGAGAATTCCGATGGCGATGGCCAGATCGAAACGGCCCCCCTCCTTGGGCAGATCGGCGGGGGCTAGATTGACCGTGATGTGTTTGCTCGGGAACTCGAAGTTGCCGTTGAGCAGGGCACTGCGCACCCGATCCCGCGACTCTTTCACCGAGGTTTCCGGCAGGCCTACCATGTTGAAGGCGGGCAGGCCGTTGGAGAGGTGGACTTCCACTGTAACTTGCGGGGCCGCGATCCCGAGGCTGGCACGGCTATAAACCACAGCTAATGACATAAATCCCGTCCTTGAGTTGATATATGTTCTGACTAACTGCTTGTTGTTGGTTTTTTATTCCAGAGTTCCGGCTGGGGAATAGCCAAAATCAGTGGGTTGTCACAGAAAAAAGGCTTGCCCAATAAAAATCACCGTGCTAGTTCTAATATCCATTCGCGGTAAAAACCGCCCCAATTTCACAGGATTTCCGGTTGTAACTATGAACATGGCCTCCCGTTTCGTCAGCATTATTGTGGTCCTAGTGGTGATTATTATCTCACCGCTCGGGGCTCGTTTAGCTGCACGGAACAAGGGATAGACCCACCACCGGACAGAACGAAACAAGCGACCCCCGAGCCTCACAGCCCGGGGGTTTTTTTTCGACCAAAGGACAGGATTTTCCACATGAACGGCGCGCAGTTTTTGGTACAGGCTCTCAAAAAACAGGGTGTGACCCAGGTGTTTGGTTACCCGGGCGGGGCCATCATGCCGGTCTACGATGCCCTGTATGACGGTGGTCTGGCCCATCAGCTCTGCCGCCACGAGCAGGGTGCCGCCATGGCCGCGGTCGGTTATGCCCGCGCCTCCGGTCAGGTGGGAGTCTGCATTGCCACTTCCGGCCCCGGCGCTACCAATCTGGTAACCGGTCTGGCGGAGGCGCTGCTCGATTCGGTGCCGCTGGTGGCCATCAGCGGGCAGGTGCCTTGTGCCGCCATCGGTACCGATGCGTTTCAGGAGGTCGACGTGCTCGGCATGTCCCTCTCCTGTACCAAGCACTCCTTCATGGTGACCGATGCCGCCGATCTGGGGCGGGTGCTGGCAGAAGCTTTCGCCATCGCCACCGAAGGTCGCCCCGGCCCTGTGCTGATCGACCTGCCCAAGGATGTGCAACTGGCCGCGGTGCCTGCCCAGAGCCCGCTGTTTGCAGTGGAAGAGCCGGAGGTGCTCAACCCCTCGGAGCTGACCGCAGCCCGCACCCTGCTGGCTGCCGCCAAGCGCCCGGTACTCTACGTCGGTGGCGGAGTGGGCATGGCCAATGCCGAGCAGCAGCTGCGTGACTTTGCCGCCGCCACCGGCATGCCAGCGGTCACCACTCTCAAGGGGATCGGCGCACTCGACCCCGATAGCCCCGTTTATCTCGGCATGCTCGGCATGCACGGCACCAAGGCCGCCAACTACGCGGTGCAGCAGTGCGATCTGCTGCTGGTGGTGGGCGCCCGTTTCGATGATCGGGTGACCGGCAAGCTGGAGGAGTTTGCTCCCGAGGCCAAGGTGATCCATCTCGATGTGGATGCTGCCGAGTTCGGCAAGCGCCGTGCCGCCGAGGTGGGTATCACCACGGATCTCAAGCAGGTGTTGCCACGCCTCACCATGACTCTCGACATCGCCCCCTGGCGTGAACACTGCGCCGCCATGGCCCGCGAATATGCGTTTCGCTACGACCATCCGGGTCAGGCCATCTATGCCCCGGCTCTGCTCAAACAGCTATCTGCCAAGTTGCCGGAGAGCAGCGTGGTCGCCTGCGACGTGGGTCAGCACCAGATGTGGGTGGCCCAGCACATGCGCTTCACCAGCCCGCGCAACCACCTCTCCAGCGCCGGTCTCGGCACCATGGGGTTCGGTCTGCCGGCCGCCATCGGCGCCAAGATGTCGCGCCCGGAGGATGAAGTGGTGCTGGTGAGCGGTGATGGCTCTTTCATGATGAACGTGCAGGAGCTCGGCACCATCCGCCGGGCCCAGCTCAAGGTGAAGATGGTGCTGCTGGATAACCAGCGCCTCGGCATGGTGCGCCAGTGGCAGGAGCTGTTCTTCGACGGCCGCTACAGCGAGACCATCCTCTCCGACAACCCCGATTTCGTCGCCCTGGCTGCCGCTTTCGGCATTCCGGGCGAGACCATCACATGCAAGGAGCAGATAGCCGGCGCCCTCGATCGTCTGCTAGAGAGCGAAGGCGCCTATCTGCTGCATGTGGCTATTTCAGAGGAAGAAAACGTCTGGCCCCTGGTTCCGCCGGGAGTCGCCAACCACCAGATGATGGAGCAACGCCCATGAACCCGCACACCCTTGCCCAGCCAGCATTTGTACAGCACACCCTGCATATCCACGCCCAGCCCAGACCCGAAGTGATGGAGCGGGTGCTGCGGGTGGTGCGTCACCGCGGCTTCAATCTCTGCGCCCTCACTATGGAGACGAGAGCGGAGCAGGATTGCCAACAGCTGCGGATCACGGTTACTGTCGAGTCGGTGCGTCCCATCCAGCAGTTGTGGAGCCAGCTGGTGAAGCTGGTGGACGTCTCCCGGGTCGATGCACTGGAACAGCAACCCCGGATCAGAGCTTAAGGAGCCAAGTCAATGTCACAGCCTTCCCAATCCGCCACTCACCCGCAATACATCTGGTTCAACGGCACACTGGTGCCCTGGCAGGATGCTCAGGTGCACGTGATGAGCCACGCCCTGCACTATGGCTCCTCGGTGTTCGAGGGTGTGCGCGCCTACGACACCCCCAAGGGCACTTGTATTTTCCGCCTGCAGGAGCACACCCGCCGCCTGTTCGACTCCGCCAAGATCTACTGGATGGACGTCCCCTACAGCGAGGCCGACGTGAATGAAGCCTGCCGCACCGTGGTGCGCGAGAACGGCCTGAAGAGCGGTTACCTGCGCCCGCTGGCCTTTGTCGGCAACGTGGGGCTGGGGCTGCATCCGCCGCTGGATGCCAAGGCCGACCTGATGGTGGCCGCCCTGCCGTGGGGCGCCTATCTGGGGGAAGAGGGGCTGAAAAACGGGGTGGATGTCTGTGTCACCTCTTGGAACCGGCTCGCTCCCAACACCATTCCCACCGGCGCCAAGGCGGGCGGCAACTATTTGTCCTCCCAGCTGATCAGCCGCGAGGCCAAGCGCAACGGCTTCGCCGAGGGGCTGGCGCTGGACGTGAACGGCTACCTGAGTGAAGGGGCGGGGGAGAACCTGTTTCTGGTGAAGAACGGCGTGCTGTTCACCCCGCCCGCTACCGCCGCCATCCTACCCGGCATCACCCGTGACACAATCATGACGCTGGCCCGCGATCTGGGTTATGAGGTGCGCGAGCAGGCGCTGCCCCGCGAGGCGCTCTATGTCGCAGACGAGATCTTTATGACCGGCACCGCCGCCGAGGTGACCCCGGTGCGCTCCGTCGATCGGATGAAGGTAGGTGCTGGTTGCCGCGGCCCGGTGACCGAGCAGCTGCAGAACGCCTTCTTCGGCCTGTTCAATGGCCAGACCGAAGACAAGTGGGGCTGGCTGACGCCCGTCAACGACTGATGTAGAGAGGGGAGGCTCCATGCCTCCCCGAGTCGCTTCCGGTGAAGGCGTCTGGCGGTGCCTTCACCAGGATCGATTCCCGGTTCCGAGAGTCACTTTTTCATTTCCAAAGATAATGAGCCCGCTGGGCATTCAGGGAGTAGAGACATGCCGAAGTTGAGATCCGCCACCACCACCCACGGACGTAACATGGCCGGGGCCCGCGCCCTGTGGCGTGCCACCGGAATGACCGATCAGGATTTCGGCAAGCCCATCATCGCCGTGGTCAACTCCTTCACCCAGTTCGTGCCGGGCCACGTCCACCTCAAGGATCTGGGTCAGCTGGTGGCGCGCGAGATCGAAGCCGCGGGTGGTGTTGCCAAGGAGTTCAACACCATAGCAGTGGATGACGGTATCGCCATGGGCCACGGCGGCATGCTCTACTCCCTGCCATCGCGGGAGCTGATTGCCGACTCGGTGGAGTACATGGTCAATGCCCACTGCGCCGATGCCATGGTCTGTATCTCCAACTGCGACAAGATCACCCCGGGGATGCTGATGGCCGCCCTGCGCATCAATATCCCGGTGATCTTCGTCTCCGGCGGCCCGATGGAAGCGGGCAAGACCAAGCTCTCCGACCAGATCATCAAACTGGATCTGGTGGACGCCATGATCCAGGGCGCCGATCCCAAGGTATCGGATGCCCAGAGCGAGCAGGTGGAGCGCAGCGCCTGCCCCACCTGCGGCTCCTGCTCCGGCATGTTTACCGCTAACTCCATGAACTGTCTGACCGAGGCGCTCGGCCTCTCCCAGCCGGGCAACGGCTCCCTGCTGGCGACCCACAGCGACCGCGAGCAGCTGTTCAAGCTGGCGGGTCAGCGCATCGTGACTCTGGCCAAGCGCTGGTATGAGCAGGATGATGCGAGTGCCCTCCCACGCAATATCGCCACCAAGGCGGCGTTCGAGAACGCCATGGCGCTGGATATCGCCATGGGCGGCTCCACCAATACCGTGCTGCACCTGCTGGCGGCGGCGCAGGAGGCGGGTGTCGACTTCACCATGGCCGATATCGACCGCATGTCCCGCAAGGTGCCGCAGCTCTGCAAGGTGGCGCCCTCCACCCAGAAGTACCATATGGAAGATGTACACCGCGCCGGCGGCGTGGTCGCCATTCTGGGCCAGCTGGAGAAAGCGGGTCTGGTGCATGGGGATGCCCGTACCGTGCTGGGTTGCTCCCTCGTCGAACAGCTCAATGAATATGATGTCAGCCGTCAGCCGAGTCAGGAGGTGGTGGACTTCTACCGCGCTGGCCCGGCCGGCATCCGCACCACCAAGGCGTTCAGTCAGGATTGTCGCTGGCCGGAGCTGGATCTGGACAGAGCCGAAGGGTGCATCCGCTCGCTGGATAACGCCTACAGCCAGGAGGGCGGTCTGGCGGTGCTCTCCGGCAACCTCGCTGTCAATGGCGCCATCGTCAAGACTGCCGGGGTGGATGAGGAGAACCTCACCTTCCGTGGCCCTGCCCGGGTGTTCGAGAGTCAGGAGAGCGCGGTGAACGGCATCCTCGACGGTACCGTGAAAGCGGGCGAGGTAGTGGTGATCCGCTACGAGGGCCCGAAAGGGGGCCCCGGCATGCAGGAGATGCTCTACCCCACCACCTATCTGAAATCCATGGGATTGGGCAAGTCGTGCGCGCTGATCACCGACGGTCGCTTCTCTGGCGGTACCTCGGGCCTATCTATCGGCCACATCTCGCCGGAAGCAGCCTCTGGCGGCACTATCGGTCTGGTGGAGGATGGCGACATCATCAGCATCAATATCCCGGCCCGCAGCATGGTGCTGGAAGTGGCCGACAGCGTGCTGGCCGCCCGCCGTGTCGCCGTAGAGGCTCGGGGCTGGAAGCCGCTCGATCGTCAGCGTCAGGTCTCCTTTGCCCTGCGCGCCTACGCCATGTTCGCCACCAGCGCCGACAAGGGCGCGGTGCGCGATCGCTCAATGCTGGGGGAATAAATCATGGTCTCTGCGGCGGATTATCTACGCAAGGTGCTGCTCTCCCCCGTCTATGAGGCGGCGCGGGTCACCCCCTTGCAAACCCTGAAGAAACTCTCCGAGCGGCTCGGCAATCATGTCAGCCTGAAGCGGGAGGATCTGCAACCGGTCCACTCCTTCAAGCTGCGCGGCGCCTACCACAAGATCGCCACCCTCACCGAGGAGCAGAAGGCGCGTGGCGTCATCGCCGCCTCCGCCGGCAACCACGCGCAGGGGGTCGCCCTGTCGGCCGCCAAGCTCGGTATCAAGGCGATCATCGTGATGCCCAAGACTACGCCGGACATCAAGATCGATGCGGTGCGCCGTCAAGGCGGCAACGTCATGCTGTTTGGCAACAGCTTCGACGAGGCCTACGGCGAGAGTCGCCGCCTCTCCGAGCTGGAGGGCTACACCCTGATCCCGCCGTTTGACGACGTCGAGGTGATCGCCGGGCAGGGCACTATCGGCAAGGAGCTGCTGGAGCAGGATACCCACCTCACCCACGTGTTCGTGCCGGTGGGGGGCGGCGGGTTGGCCGCCGGGGTGGCGGTCTATATCAAACAGCTGTTGCCGGATGTGAAGGTGATCGGGGTGGAGGCGGAGGGCTCCGCCTGCCTCAAGGCCGCGCTGGCGGCCGGCGAGCCGGTCAATCTGGATCGCGTCTCCCTGTTTGCCGACGGTGTAGCGGTCAAGCGCATCGGCGAGGAGACCTTCCGCCTGTGCAACCAGTATCTGGACGAGGTGGTGACCGTCTCCAACGACCAAATCTGCGCCGCGCTCAAAGACATCTTCGACGACTGCCGCGCTATTGCAGAGCCGTCGGGCGCCCTGTCGTTGGCGGGCCTCAAGGCCTACAGCGAGCGGGAGCAGGTCAAGGGGGGGCGGATGGCGGCCATTCTGTCCGGTGCCAACGTCAACTTCCACAGCCTGCGCTACGTGTCGGAGCGCTGCGAGATTGGCGAGAAGCGCGAGGGCATGCTGGCGGTGACCATCCCCGAGCGCAAGGGGGCCTTCCTCGACTTCTGCCGTCAACTTGGGCCGCGCATGGTGACCGAGTTCAACTATCGCTACGCCGATGCCGAGCAGGCGTCGCTGTTCGTCTCGGTGCGCCTCACCGGCGGTGACGAGGAGCTCGGCCAGATCATCGATCAGCTCGGTGGCAACGGTTATCCGGTGGTCAACATGACCGAGAGCGAGCTGGCCAAGAACCACGTGCGTTACATGATTGGCGGCCGCCCGGCCCGGCCCCTCGGTGAACGCCTCTACAGCTTCAAGTTTCCGGAGCAACCGGGCGCCCTGATGCGCTTTCTGGAGACCCTCGGCTGTCGCTGGAACATCAGCCTGTTCCACTACCGCAACCACGGTGCCGACTATGGCCGGGTGCTTTGTGCGTTCGAGTTGCCGGACGAGGACGTGGCCGCCTTCCACGACTACCTGCACGAGATTGGCTACGGCTGGAAAGAGGTGAGCGACGACCCTGCCTACCGACTGTTTCTGGCAAGTTGATGGCGCGATCGCGATGAAGAAGGAGGGAGGCGTTGGCCTCCCTTTTTATTGGCAGGCCGCTAACTGGCTGTTTTTAGCGCAGATAATGCAGGCAAGCTCACACTCCTGATGGCTTGGTCATTTGAGGCTGCCAGCGGATGGGATAACCTGAATGCGGCGAGGCCGCCTGACGGCTTCACACAGGGAGAGTGCGCATTCAGGCGCCTAAACGACTTATTGCAGAGGCTAAACATGAATAAATCGATGCTTGCCGTGTTGGTCGGCGGATTGTTGGCTGCGGGCGCCGTGCAGGCGGCTGCTCAGGACAATACCTGGTATGCCGGTGGCAAGGCCGGTTGGTCAAACTACTACGGTGTAGATAAAAACCAGGATATCGCCAGTGCCTTCAATGCTGTAGGCAACAACAGCGAGGACAAGAACGATCTGGGGCTGGGTGCATTTGCCGGTTACCAGCTCAATCCCAACCTCGGGTTTGAACTGGGCTATGACTGGCTCGGCAAGTACAAGATGAGCGGCGGCAGCGGGGCGACGGCACTCGATGGCGAGGTGAAGAGCCAGCTGGTGCAGGCCACCATGAAGATCAGCTTCCCGGCGACCAGCACCCTTGATCTCTATGGTCGTCTGGGTGGTGGCTATGCCTGGACGGATAGCAAGATCAGCGATGCAGCAGGCAGTGCCACCGGCAAGAAACATGGTGCCGCCTTTGTCGGGGCGCTGGGTGCCGAGTACACCATCGACCAGAACTGGGCGGCGCGGCTGGAGTATCAATACACCACCCCGCTGGGCGACACCTCCATCGATCGTTCAGGCATCGAGCTGGACAACGGCTTGCTGGCGTTTGGCATGCTCTATCGCTTCGGCCAGCAAGGGGAGGCCGCTCCGGCTCCAGCTCCGGTCGTTGCTGCCCCGGCTCCGGCCGTGGTGGTAGCACCCAAGGAGTTCAGCCTGAGCTCCGACGTGCTGTTCGAGTTCAACAAGGCGACTCTCAAGCCGGCCGCCAGCGAGGCGCTCGATGCCCTGTTCAGCCAGATCGTGGCCGCCAATCCGAAGGACGGGGTGGCCACCGTGATCGGCTACACCGACCGTATCGGCTCAGACAATTACAACCTCGCCCTCTCCGAGAAGCGGGCCCAGAGTGTGGCCAGCTATCTGGTGGCCAAGGGACTCTATGCCGACAAGGTTCGGGTCGAGGGGCGTGGCAAGGCCAATCCGGTAACCGGCAGCAACTGCGCCAGCCACTCCAAACAGGCGCTGATCGCCTGTCTGGCGCCGGATCGCCGGGTCGAAGTCCATCTGGAAGGGGTTTCCCATCCGGCTCAATAAGATGGCAAGAAAAGCGGGAGGCCTGGCCTCCCGTTTTTTATGGACAACAGGTAGTGCAAGGCAATGAATCAGCGAATATTTTCGATATGGAAAATATCGGTGATATGGGAGGTAAATAAATAGATGAAAAAATATCGATTTAAACTTTGCTCCCGCAGAGCCTTTTGGTTAGAATCCCTGCGTGTTATCAACAGATGGATGAATATTATGGACTGCGACAGTTGTAGCCGATTGCAAATCGCGATGCGGGTTTACCAGAGCTGAGGCCGAATATTCTCTCTTTTCCTCCTCACTCTGATTGCTCGAACGTAGCATTAGAGTGCAGCATTTCAATGAGTCACCACTGACTCCCGCAATAGCCAAGGCCCCGTTTTAACAGGGATTGTCGTTGCAAACCGGATTGTTCCACTCATCTGCGAGCCGCACCGCCTCGCGAATCATGTAATCGCACGCTTCATCGTCGCCCCTGTTGCGCTGCAAGTCCGTGTTGCCGTCGAGCAGCATCTGACTGGCCGTTGAGCAGCCGGAGCGCGAGCGGGCGTCGAAGAACAAGATGAATTCTACCATATTGAAAACGGCTCTGTTTTCGATAGGCGTGGTTGCGAATAAATATATCTTGGGTTTATTTGAAATATATATCTGGTGGTTTTAATTTTCCGCTGAAATATATTTCATGGTCTGTCACTTCTCTGTGAATGGCCAAATGAAACATGCCTGATATTATTTGACTCGCGCCATTATCTTGTAGTTCGCAATTGTTATCCTGATTTTCGTTATCACTTACTGGCACTGCTGGCGGATACCCGTATCCGGCCATGTGCCCTGGCAAACTCGGAGGAAAACCGATGACCGAAGAGCCCAAACCTCGACCCTCGGGGTCCACGCCCCCCCACTCCTGATCCCCCTGCGGGGACGGGATGCGGTGTCCTGACCCCTGATCTGACCCAACCATGCTGGTTAGCGCGACGGCAGACATTTGTCTGACGGGCTACCCCGTGCGCGGCGATTGAGCGCATCGGCAGCATGTTGGGTTCACAGCCTTCGATATCAGTACTGACGCCAGGCCAGGCCCGCGACGGGGCCCGCTTGCGCGTAAAAATCAGGATAAAGAGCCATGAAACAACAACATACCGCCAGCCGGCACAAGCAGAAGGGCTTTGTTGCGCCGGGTACGCAGAGAGAGAAGATCTCCTCCCGGGTGCTCGACGAGGCCGACAAATCCCTCGAGTACACCCTCACCGCCGTGCGCAGCAACATCGATGGTCTGACCGCGACCGAGGCAGCCAATCGACTGGCCGAGTTCGGCCTTAACGAGGTGAATCACGACAAGCCGCCCCATGCGCTGATCCAGCTGCTGCAGGCGTTCAAGAACCCCTTTGTAATGGTGCTGATCGCGCTGGGTCTGGTCAGCTACGTCATGGATGTACTGATGGCCGAGCCGGGTGACGAGGATTGGGTCAAAGTGATCATCCTCGGCGTGATGGTCAGCCTGAGCGGCCTGCTCCGTTTCTGGCAGGAGTATCGCTCCGCCAAGGCGGCCGAGGCGCTCAAGTCACTGGTACGCAATACCGCCACCGTGCAGCGCCGTCCCTCGCCGGGGGCGACCCCCCAGCGCAAGGAGGTGGCGATGACCGAGTTGGTGGTCGGTGACATTGTGCACCTGCAGGCAGGGGACATGATCCCGGCCGATATCAAGCTGATCGAATCCCGCGATCTTTTCATCAGCCAGGCTGTGCTGACCGGCGAAGCACTGCCGGTTGAGAAGTACGACACTCTGGGCGCTGTGGCCGGCAAGTCGGCGGAAGGCTCCGGCGCTGGCGATGGCGGGATGCTCGATCTGCCCAACATCTGCTTTATGGGGACGAACGTGGTGAGCGGTACCGCCCGCGCCGTGGTGGTGGCCACCGGCAGTGATACCTACTTCGGTTCGCTGGCCCGCAATGTGGTGAGTCACAAGCGTATCGAGACCAGCTTCGATCGCGGCGTAAACAGCGTCACCAGGCTGCTGATCCGCTTCATGCTGGTGATGGTGCCCATCGTCTTTATGCTCAACGGCATCAGCAGTGGTGACTGGATGTCGGCGCTCACCTTCGCGCTGGCAGTGGCGGTGGGCCTCACCCCAGAGATGCTGCCGATGATTGTCTCCGCCAACCTGGCGCGCGGCGCGGTGGCGATGGCCAAGCGCAAGGTGGTGGTGAAGCGGCTCAACTCGGTACAGAACTTTGGTGCCATGGATGTGCTCTGCACCGACAAGACCGGCACCCTGACCCAGGACAAGATCATCCTCGAACACCACTACGACGTGCGTGGCAACCGGGACGACCGGATCCTGCAGCTGGCCTGGCTCAACAGCTTTCATCAGAGCGGCATGAAGAACCTGATGGATATCGCGGTGATCGAGCACGCCGACGCCCTGGGTGAGAGCTGCAAGCCGGCCAACTATGGCAAGGTGGACGAGCTGCCGTTCGACTTCGTGCGCCGTCGTCTGTCAGTCATTGTGCAGGACGATCTGGGCCAGCAGCTGATGGTCTCCAAGGGGGCGGTGGAAGAGATGCTGGCCGTCTCCGGCCATATCGCCGATGGCAAGGAGATCCGCGCACTGACCGACGCCGATCGCCGTGCCTTGCTGCGCCAGAGCGAGGAGTTCAACGCCGAGGGGTATCGGGTGCTGATCGTGGCAACCCGCGAGATCCCGGCGGGCGAGCGCAAGCAGAGTTATCGCACCAGTGACGAGGTCAATCTGGTAGTGCGCGGCTTCCTCACCTTCTTCGATCCGCCCAAGGATTCGGCCGCACCAGCCATCCGCGCGCTGAACGACTATGGCGTGGCGGTCAAGGTGCTGACCGGTGACAACCCCATCATCACCAGCAAGGTGTGTCGCGATGTGGGGCTGGAGCCCGGCGTGCCGCTGCTCGGCAAGGATATCGAAGGGATGGACGACGTGGCGCTGTGCGAAGCGGTCAAGCAGACCACCATCTTTGCCAAGCTCACCCCGCTGCAGAAGTCGCGGGTGGTGAAGGCGCTGCAGGCCAACGGCAATACCGTCGGTTTCCTTGGTGACGGCATCAATGACGCGCCGGCGCTGCGGGATGCGGACGTGGGGATCTCGGTGGATAGCGGTGCCGACATCGCCAAGGAGACCGCCGACATCATCCTGCTGGAGAAGAGCCTGATGGTGCTGGAGGAGGGGGTGATCAAGGGGCGCGAGACCTTTGGCAACATCTTGAAGTACCTCAACATGACCGCAAGCTCCAACTTCGGCAACGTCTTCTCGGTGCTGGTCGCCTCCGCCTGGCTGCCCTGGGCGCCCATGCTGGCGATGCAGATGCTGATCCAGAATCTGGTGTATGACGTCTCCCAGATGCTGCTGCCGTGGGACAAGATGGATCCCGAGTTCCTCAAGCGGCCGCGCAAGTGGGAGGCGAGCAACATCAAGCGCTTCATGCTGTGGCTTGGCCCGACCTCATCGGTGTTCGATATCAGCACCTACTGCCTGATGTGGTTCGTGTTCGGTGCCGGTGCCCTCTATGCCACCGCCAACGGCAGCATGGATCCACTGGTCAACGGTCAGGCCATCATGAATTCCGGCTGGTTTATCGAGGGGCTGGTGTCGCAGACGCTGGTGGTACATATGCTGCGTACCCGCAAGATCCCGTTCCTGCAGAGTACAGCTACCCTGCCGGTGCTGCTCTCCACCTCGATCGCCATTGCTATCGGCTGCTACCTGCCCTTCTCGCCAGTGGCTGAGCACTTCGGCTTCATCACTCTGGATGGGCCCAAGTACTTCATGTGGCTGGTGATCACCATGCTGGCCTACATGGGGCTGACCCAGACCGTCAAGAGCATCTACATCAAGCGCCACGGTCAGTGGTTCTGATGAAGAGCTAGCAAAAAGGCCGGGGTGATCCCGGCGCGACAGAAAAAAGAGAGCCAGCCCGCGCAAGCGGACTGGCTCTCTCTATTTGGTGTGACCTGACTACCTTGTTGGCGAGTAAAGGTCTGTGACTCAGAGTTTGAACAGCGGGCGCAGGCGAATACCGATCAGGCTACCGGCGAGGGCCATCAGCATCCAGACCCAGCCGTGCAGGCTGCCGGAGGCGGTGCCGTCGAAGAAGCCGCCGAGGTTGCAGGCGCTGTACATGGCGCCCATCCCCATCAGCAGGCCGCCGAGGATGGATGCCAGACTGTTGCCGATCCGCATCGGGGCGAAGTTGCCACCACCGCTGATGCAACGCGCCAGCATGGCCCCCAGAATGCCGAGCCAGAACATGCCGACCATGGGATTGATGAAGAGTGGCTGGGCCAGCTTGGGGTTGCCCTCGAACAGGCCGAACAGAGAGGCGCCGCGCAGCGCCATGTCATAGACGGCGCCGGTGATGGTTCAGGCCGAGCCGTGCAGGGCGACGACAGTGGAGTTGAGCACCGCGATGATGATGCCGCCGGTCAGCACGGTGAAGCGGCCATCGCGCCAGAACAGGTTGCCGCCGCTGAAGAGGGGCTTGAGCTCGCCGGTGCGCTTGAGTTCGCTGTTGCGAAACAACAGGAACAGAACGGCGACCAGCGCCAGGTTGAGCAGCATGCCGCTCCAGATATTGCCGGTCAGATCCTTGGCCAGCACCACATGGCTGGAGAAGGTGGCCTCCAGTTCGGGGCGGAACTGGTTGCTGATGAGGGTGCCGATGCCGTAGCAGATCAGCACCAACCAGAAGCGGGGTTGCCCCTCGCCGCAGCAATAAAGAGTACCGGTGGCACAGACGCCTGCCAGCTGCATGCCGATGCCGAACAGGAAGGCACCGACGATGAAAGGAATGCCGATAGCCATCACGTTACCCACCATGGCATCGCCAAACAGGGCGTGACTAAAGGAGAGGAAGGTGGTGAACAGCAGAATTTCGATGGCGATGGTGAGCAGGTGAACCCGCACGTAGTAACTGTTGCGCTTGGTCAGCATTTCGCGCCAACCGAACACGATGCCGAAGCGGCTGAAGGAGAGGGTGAAGCCGAAGCCGAATCCGATCAGGGCCATCAGAGCCCATTTCATACCAAAGGTGTTGCCGAGCCAGAGTAACGCTCCCCCCGCGATTGCC
Source organism: Aeromonas jandaei (assembly GCF_037890695.1). NCBI lineage: Bacteria > Pseudomonadati > Pseudomonadota > Gammaproteobacteria > Aeromonadales > Aeromonadaceae > Aeromonas > Aeromonas jandaei. Next base: position 998,820 of record NZ_CP149571.1, read on the forward strand.
ACGATGGGGAGCGACCATTTTCGATTCATGCCAGTTGATCCTTGTAGTTGGTTATTGAAGGGGCGGATCCTATTCCCTCAGGGAGTCCAACACCACCCATTTTGCCAATGATTGAAAAAATGGGCGGTGGAGTCGCTCGGCTATGGCCGACCGGGTGATTCAGTGCTGCAGGGTGTCGAGATGGAAATGACGGGTCTGTTTGGTCAGGATGCGGGCATGCTGGGCCACCATGGTCGCCTCTTCGGCGGCGTGGCTGGCGTTTTGATTTACCTCGGTTGCCAGTCGGGACAGTTCACTAACCTGATGATGGATCCCCTGCACAAGCCGGGTTTCATCGCCCATCAGTTGATCGACCTGAGCGATGCGCTGATTGATCTCCTCGCAGCTCTGTTCTATCCGGGCGACGCTCTGGCGTGCTGTCACCGCGTGGGTGACCGCCTGTTCGACCCGGGCCAGTTCGGTATCCATCTCGTTGGCGGCGCGCTGGCTGACATCCTGGATCTTGCCGATGATGGTATTGATCTCGGTAGTGGCGCTGCCGGTGCGGGTCGCCAGCGAGCGGACTTCATCGGCCACGACGGCAAAACCGCGCCCCTGTTCGCCTGCCCGGGCTGCTTCAATCGCGGCGTTGAGCGCCAGCAGATTGGTCTGCTCCGCAATATCGTGAATGGCGCCAGCCAGCCCGGCAATCTGCTGCGAAAGGCCAGCCAGATCTGAAATGGTGCTGGATACCCGCTTTACTCCAGTGGCTTGCTCCTCGATCACCTGCTCCACGGTGCGCATGGCGCGTGATGCTTCTTGTGCCCGCTCGGCTGACTGGAGGGTTCGGTCCCCCACTTGATGGAGTTGACTACCCGCCTGCTCGATGGAGCGAGTGAGCTGTTCGATAGCCTGTTCGATATGTTGAGCTGCTCCGACCTGCGCCTGGCTGTCATCGGTGTACCGTTGTGCCATCGACGTCAGGTTGGTGGCACGATCATCGAGAGTGCTAGCGCTGCGCTGCAGCGACTCGACCAGGGTGGCAAGCTGATCGCGCATGGTTCCGATCTGGCGGATTAGCTCGCCGATGGCATCGAGGCCAGGTTCCGGCATGGGACGGTTCAATTCCCCTTCGGCAATGGCGGCGGTAGCCTTGCCGGCGGCCATCAGGCGCTGCTGGGTGGGTCGCCCCAGCCAGAAGATGAGTCCGCCGCCCAGTAGAGCTGCGCACAGCAAGAGGCCATAGCAGAGCCGGGTTGTACTGGCGAGATGGGCCATCTGCTCGGCGGCATACTGGTTGCCGCTGATGACGGTGGCATCCACTCCGATCCGGTGGGCGTTATAGAGGGTTCGCAGGCGTGCAGCAATCGCACCCGCCTGCGCCAGATCCCCCACCTTGATGGCGGGGACAAACTTGTCGTTGAGCAACTGCCAGAACAGCTCCCCCTGCTGTTTCTGTTCCCCCAATAGCAGCCGTTTGAGTTGCTCGTTCAGGTTGCTCTCCTGCCAGAAGCGGTTGCGCTCTTCGAACTCCTTTTGCAGGCGTGCGAGAGTCTGAATCAATCCCTCCCGCTCCTCCGGTTTTGCATGGAGCAGGGTATAGACCTGCAGTTGGGATTCGATGAGGTAGAGCGGAGGTGGCAGGATGTCGGCGACCACGTCCTTGCCTTGTCCCATCTGGTCGGCTGCACTCCTGAGCGAATAGAGACCCAAAAAGCTGATTGATATCAGTACGATAATGACCAGTACCCCAAGCAGCTGGCTAAAGAGCAGTGAACGGTCGTGAATTTGCCTGAACATGATGCCTCCATGCGGTGTTGTCCATGGATAGCATAGCGTCATTATCAGGATGGTGATTCAATCGTGACTGGCGTGAGATGACGAGAAAAGTTCTGCTGCCGAGGTTTGCCCCGGCACGACGGCCGGGGCAGGATGACAGGGTTTACTCTTTGGTCGGTGCAGACTTGGTGTTGCCGCTGCGCAGCCCATCCAGCGTAAAGATCACCAGCGCGCTCCAGATGCAGGCGAAGGTGATGAGCTTGTCCATTGCCAGTGCCTCACCGTAGAGGGTGACGGCCAGGATGAACATCATGCTGGGGCCTATGTACTGGAAGAAACCCAGGGTGGAGAGCTTGAGCCGGGTGGCCGCCGCTGTGAAGCAGAGCAGGGGAGCCGTGGTGACGGCGCCAGCGGCGATCAGCAGCAGGTTGAGCTGCCAGCCGTTCTCCGTCATGTTGCTGGTCGGGCTGTCTGCGATGCCCCACAGGTAGAAAGCGGCCGCAGGCAGCATGATGAGCGTCTCCAGCAGCAGGCCGGTGAGGGCATCGAGGGCCAGCTTTTTGCGCACCAGACCATACAGAGCGAAGCTCGACGCCAGCACCAGCGCGATCCAGGGCAGGGAGCCGAAGGCGATAAGCTGGATTGCCACTCCGATAAAGGCGAGGGCGACCGCCCACCACTGCAGGCGGCGCAGCTTCTCGCTCAGAAACAGCATGCCCAGCAGCACGTTGAACAGCGGATTGATGTAGTAGCCGAGGCTGGCATCCAGCATATGGCCGTTGTTGATGGCCCAGATGAAGAGCAGCCAGTTGCCCCCCACCGTGAAGGAGGTAAAGGTGAGGGTAAGCAGCACTTTCGGCCGACGCAGCACCGCCTGCACCTTGTGCCACTGGCGGCCCAGCAGGACCAGCACCATCAGCAGGGCGCATGACCAGATCACCCTGTGGGTGAGGATCTCGATGGCCGGCACGGCGGCAATGGTTTTGAAATAGATCGGGGCTACGCCCCAAAGGGTATAGGCGCTCAGGGCGTAGATGATCCCCTCGCGCTGGGTCTGTTGCGACATGCAGATAGCCTTCACTGGAGTGTGGATGTTGGAAAAACATCGCAAAAAATCAGTGTAGCGATCCTTGTGCGGGGAAAGAAGCGAATAAAGCGAAGTCTGGGGGAGGAGAGGGATCAGCCTTTGCCGCGGCGGATCTTGTCTACATCCATCAGCAGCCACAGCATCAGGGCGATAGCGGAGATCCAGGGGCCCCAGGTCACGTAGGCCTCGCCGTGCCCCAGCACGAAGAAGAGCAGGGGCAAACCGATCACCAGAAACAGGACACTTCCCAGAAAAAATAGCATTTTTGTCTTTATATTTAATGGCTTGCTTATTTGATGATTATATCGATTGTGCCGCCTGATGGAAGACCGAAATGCAAAAGGGGGGATTTCTCCCCCCTTGCTGATGATGATGGCTATTTATGCCCTTATTCGAGCTGGATCCAGGTACTTTTCAGCTCGGTATATTTCTCCAGCGCGTGCAGCGACTTGTCGCGACCGTTGCCGGACTGTTTGAAGCCGCCAAACGGCATGGTCATGTCGCCGCCATCCCAGTTGTTGACGAAGACGGTGCCGGCGCGCAGGGCGCGTGAACCCTTGACCGCCTTGTTGAGATCCGCCGTCCAGATCGCTGCAGCCAGGCCGTAGTCAGTATCGTTGCCGAGCGAGATAGCCTCCTCCAGCGTATCGAAGCCGGTCACAGCCAGCACTGGGCCGAAGATCTCCTCGCGGAAGATACGCATCTGCGGAGTGACTTCATCGAAAATAGTGGGTTCGATATAGAAGCCGCCGCTCACTGTGTTGGTGCGGTTGCCCCCCAGCAGCAGCTTGGCCCCCTCCTGTTTGCCAATTTCGATATAGCGCAGCACCTGCTCCATCTGGATGTGATCCACCATGGCGCCGATGCGTGTAGCGGGGTCGAGCGGGTTGGCCGAGATCCACTCGCGGGCATGGGCCAGCAGCCGCTCCATGAACTGCGGTTTGATGCTGTTTTGCACCAGTAGCCGGGAGGCGGCGGTACACACCTCGCCCTGGTTGTAGAAGATGGCACCTGCGGCGCTTCTGGCGGCAGCGTCCATATCGGGCACGTCAGCCAGAATGATGTTGGGGCTCTTGCCGCCGCACTCCATAAAGGCGCGCTTGAGGTTCGACTTGCCGGAGCACTCCACCAGATGCTTACCGATTTTGGTGGAGCCGGTGAAGGTTATGCAATCCACATCCATGTGCATGGCCAGCGCCTCGCCTACGGTATGGCCAAAGCCGGGCAGCACGTTGAACACACCATCCGGGATGCCCGCCTCCTTGGCCAGACCCGCGATGCGCAGGGCGGTCAGGGGGGACTTTTCGGAAGGCTTGAGGATCACCGAGTTGCCGGTGGCGAGCGCCGGGCCCAGCTTCCAGCAGGCCATCACCAGCGGGAAGTTCCACGGCACGATGGCGGCGACCACCCCGAGTGGTTCGCGGGTCACCAGCGCCAGTGCCGACTCCTCGACCGGCGCGACCTGATCGTAAATCTTGTCGATGGCTTCGGCGTTCCAGGCGATGCAGTTGGCAGCGGCCGGGGCGTCATAGCCCATGGCATCGCCGATGGGTTTGCCCATGTCGAGCGACTCCAGCAGCGCCAGCTCCAGTTTGTTGAGGCGCATCAGTTCGGCGAAGCGCTGCATGATCTGCTTGCGCTGTTTCGGTGGCAGGCCGCTCCAGCGTTTATCATCGAATGCGGCACGAGCGGCCTGTACCGCCAACTCGGCATCGGCGGCGTCGCAGGCGGCCACTTTGGTCAGCAGCTTGCCGTTGGCCGGGTTGATGCAGTCGAAGGTGGCGCCATTGATGGCATCCCGATAGCTGCCATCGATAAAGGCTTGCGAGGGCAGAGTCAGGTGGGAGGCCTTGTGTTGCCACTGGGCCAGGGTCAGGTCACTCATGTTCACTCCTTGAACCGGCAAAGTCACTATCCGCGTATCAATATGCTAAACATCTTGCCGCTTGTAAATCCGTTTTGTAACAATTCATTAAACATTGGGCTGTTTTTAACCGATGCCAGTCAGTTAGAAACTGGCGGGAGTATTGGCTGAAATCAGCACGCACTCCTGCTCGCCCACGTTGCGAAAACGGTGGGGGGTACGGCTGTCGAAGTAGTAGCCATCGCCCGGCGTCAGCAGGTAGATCTGCTCGCCGACGGTCACCTCAATCTCGCCCTTGATGACGATGCCGCACTCTTCACCCTCGTGGCTCAGCATGTCGTCACCGGTGTCGGCTCCGGCAGGCAGGATCTCCTGCATCATGCCGATGGCACGGTTGGCACGGCTGTGGCCCACCAGTCGGTAACTGATGGGATGGGTGCCGAGATCCGGCATATCGGCGGCGCGAAAGACCACTTCGGAGTCCATTTCGGTCTCGTCGGTAAAGAAGCTGGCCAGCGACATGGGGATCCCTTCCAGCACTTTGCGCAGGGAGGCAACCGACGGGCTCACCTGATTTTTCTCGATCTGGGAGATGAATCCGTTGGTCACGCCGGAGCGTTTGGCCAGCTCGCGCTGGGAGAGGCCGGCTTTGGTGCGAACCGCCTTGAGGCGGTGGCCGATATCCATCGATAGACACTCCTTGACTGTTTACTATTATTAAATTTGTGTTAAATATCTTATACCGCCCCGTTCAGCACAGCTAGTTGGGGTGAGATCAGATAGGGCCATAATGAGCCCTTTTTTAAGGATTCAGGTGTTTAATTTAATAGGCAATGGCCGATAGTTGCTAAACACCTTAAGGATGAGGTGACCATGAAACCGATCAGCGACATCAATACCCCCTCCGACATGTCCGCCTTCTGGATGCCGTTCACCGCCAACCAGCAGTTCAAGGCGGCGCCGCGCATCCTGAAGTCGGCGGAGGGGATGTATTATCACTCAGAGGATGGCCGCAAGATACTGGATGGCACAGCCGGACTCTGGTGTTGCAACGCGGGCCATGGTCGGCGCGAGATTGCCGAGGCGGTCTCCCAGCAGATTTCCCACCTCGATTTCGCCCCCACTTTCCAGATGGGCCACCCGCTGCCGTTCGAGCTGGCCAACAAGCTGGTGGAGATTGCTCCCAAGGGTTTTGGCCACGTCTTCTATACCAACTCCGGCTCCGAGTCGGTCGATACAGCGCTCAAAATCGCGCTGGCATGGCAGCGGGCGCGCGGTCAGGGCACCCGTACCCGGCTGATTGGCCGCGAGCGTGGTTACCACGGGGTCGGTTTTGGCGGCATCTCGGTGGGGGGGATTCCCGGCAACCGCAAGTGGTTCGGCTCCCTGCTGACCGGGGTGGATCATCTGCCCCATACCCTCAACATCGCCAAGAATGCCTTCACCAAAGGGCTGCCCGAGGAGGATGTGGCGCTGGCCGACGAGCTGGAGAAGATTGTCTTCCTGCACGATGCCAGCAATATCGCGGCAGTGATTGTCGAGCCCATCGCCGGCAGCACCGGCGTGCTGATGCCGCCCAAGGGCTACCTCAAGCGGCTGCGGGAGATCTGTACCAAACACGGCATCCTGTTGATTTTTGACGAGGTGATCACCGGTTTCGGTCGCCTCGGCTCCCCCTTTGCCGCTCAGGAGTTCGATGTCATCCCCGACATGATCACCTGCGCCAAGGGGCTCACCAACGGTGCTATCCCGATGGGGGCGGTGCTGGTGCAGAAGCACATTTATGACGACATGATGGCTGCGGGCAAGGGGGCCATCGAGCTGTTCCACGGCTACACCTACTCCGGCCATCCGGTGGCTGCTGCAGCGGGTCTGGCGACCCTCGAGATCTATCGCAACGAGAACCTGCTCAGCCGCGCCGCCGATCTGGCGGGCTACTGGGAGGAGGCGGCTCATTCGCTGAAGGGCTGCAAGCATGTGAAGGATGTGCGCAACTACGGGCTGGTGGCGGGCATCGAGCTGGAATCCATGCCGGATGCACCGGGCAAGCGCGCCTACGAGGTGTTTGTCCGCTGCTTCGAGAAGGGGGCGCTGATCCGGGTGACCGGCGACATCATCGCCCTGTCGCCACCCCTCATCATCGAGCGCAGCCAGATCGACGATCTCTTCACCCTGCTGCAGGATGCCCTGCAGGCCCAACCCTAACCCATTTGGTGGCCCTGCTCTGGCGGGGCCTTGCGTTGCCTCGTTTTGACGAGCGCTGCGCCACCACGACATCAGTCATCACGGAGGATACATGACATACAGGGTCAGCAACTTCATCAACGGCCAGCCGCAGGAGAGTCGCAGCGAGCGCCAGGGGGCCATCTTCAATCCCGCTTGTGGCAAGCAGCAGGGGAGTGTGGGGCTGTCCAGCGCCGCCGAGTGTCAGGAGGCGATCGCCATCGCCGAGTGCGCCTTTGCCGACTGGTCGCAAACCCCGCCGCTGGTGCGGGCCCGGGTCTTTTTCCGCTTCAAGGAGTTGATGGAGCAGCACAGGGACGAGCTGGCCCAGCTCATCAGCCGCGAGCACGGCAAGGTCTTCTCCGATGCGCAGGGTGAGCTGACCCGCGGGCTGGAAGTGGTGGAGTTTGCCTGCGGCATTCCTCATCTGCTCAAGGGGGAGCACTCCCTCAACGTCGGTCGCGGGGTGGACAGCTACTCCATGATGCAGCCGGTGGGGGTTTGCGCCGGTATCACCCCGTTCAATTTCCCGGCCATGGTGCCGCTCTGGATGTTCCCGGTCGCCATCGCCTGCGGCAACACCTTCATTCTCAAACCTTCCGAGAAGGATCCCTCCCTCTCGCTGCGGATGGCCGAGCTGCTCAAGGAGGCCGGTCTGCCGGACGGCGTGCTCAACGTGGTGAACGGCGACAAGGAGGTGGTGGATGTGCTGCTGACCGACCCGCGAGTAGGTGCCGTGTCGTTTGTCGGCTCGACTCCCATCGCCCAGTACATCTATGCCACCGCCTCTGCCCACGGCAAACGGGTGCAGGCGTTGGGCGGCGCCAAGAACCACATGGTGGTGATGCCGGATGCGGATCTCGATCAAGCGGTCTCCGCCCTGATGGGGGCTGCTTATGGGGCGGCGGGTGAGCGCTGCATGGCTATTTCGGTGGCCGTGGTGGTGGGGGACGAGACCGCCGATGCGCTGGTGGCCAAGCTGATGCCGCTAGTGGAAAAACTGCGGGTGGGCCCGGGGCTGGGCCAGAGCCCGGAGAACGAAATGGGGCCGCTCATCAGCAAGGAGCATCTGGCCAAGGTGCGCGGCTACGTGGATCAGGGGGTGGCCGAAGGGGCCACGCTGCGGGTCGATGGTCGCACGCTGAGCCACGACGAGGGTTACTTTATCGGTGGCTGCCTGTTTGACGAGGTGACCCCCGAGATGCGCATCTATCGCGAGGAGATCTTCGGCCCGGTGCTCTCCATCGTGCGGGTGCCGGACTACGAGACGGCACTGCGGCTCATCAACGAGCACGAGTACGGCAACGGTACCGCCATCTTTACCTGTGACGGCGACACTGCGCGGGACTTCACGGCGCGGGTGCAGGTCGGTATGGTAGGGGTGAACGTCCCCATTCCGGTGCCGATGGCGTTTCACAGCTTTGGCGGCTGGAAGCGCTCCATCTTCGGGCCGCTCAACATGCACGGGCCGGATGGGGTTCGCTTTTATACCCGGATGAAGACGGTCACGGCGCGCTGGCCCCAGAGCCTGCGCAGTGGTGCCGAGTTCTCCATGCCAACCATGAAGTGATGAGCCAAAGGCTCACCACCATGATTTGATTCTCTTGCCCCCGCTGATCGCTGGTCTGCGGGGGCACTTCTGTAAAGGAGCAACAGATGCGATTGGGAATTCTCGATTGTGACCGGCTGGATCCCGATCTGGCGGATCGTTTTGGCCCCGTCTACTCCGAGATGTTTATCAGGGGGTTTCAGCCGCTGGCACCCGAGCTGGAGTTTCGGGTCTGGTCAGCCATCGATGGCGAGTTGCCGGAGGATCTGCACGAGTGCGATGCCTGGCTCATCACAGGTTCGCGCCACGACGCCTATAGCGATATCCCCTGGATCCAGGCACTGCGCGGCTGGATCCGCCGTGCCCATGATGCCGACATCAAGCTGGCCGGGATCTGTTTCGGCCATCAGGTGATCGCCCAGGCGCTGGGGGGCGAAGTGGTGAAATCCACCAAGGGGTGGGGGCTGGGTGTGTCGGTTCACCCCATGCTGGAAGATGCCCCCTGGATGGCGCCGGCGCGGGATCATATCCGCATTCTGGCGAGCCATCAGGATCAGGTGGCGCTGCTCCCCCCCGGAGCAACCCGGCTGGCGGGCAACGATTTTTGTCCCAACTTCATGTTCCTGCAGGGGGACAACATAGTGGCCATTCAGGGGCACCCCGAGTTTTCGGTGGAGTACAACCGGGCGCTGATCGAACGGCGCCGTGGCCTGCTGCCCGACGAGCGTTACCAGAGCAGCCTCTCCTCGCTGGAGGGAGAGGTGGATTCGACCACCATGATGCAGTGGTTGCTGCAGTTTTTGGGGATCCTGCCGCTGCGGGCTGGCGCGGCCTGAGCCCGGTTTGTCAGCGACCCCCTTCGGGTGCTAGATTTTGTAGCAAAATGAAGGATCAAGCGCTGCGATGTCGGGATCGGATGATACACTGGCCGCCCTTTGTGGCGGCCTGTTTGTCTGGCGTGATCGCCGCACCAGCTTGAGAGGGTGAAGCCTTGAAACTACAGCAATTGAAGTACTTGATCGCGATCCGGGACCACAACCTCAACGTCTCGGTGGCATCCGATGCGCTCTATACCAGCCAGCCTGGGGTCAGCAAGCAGATCGGCCTGCTGGAGAGCGAGCTGGGAGTGCGGATCTTCGAGCGCCGTGGCAAGCATCTGCACCGCATCACCCCGGTAGGTGAGGAGATCATCAAGTGTGCCGAGGCGATGCTCAACATCGAGAGCAAGATCAAGGCGATCTCCCGCGAGTACCTGGATCCGACTGTGGGCACCCTCAACATCCACACTACCCACACCATCGCCCGCTATCTGCTGCCCAAATCGGTTACCTACTTCACCAAGAAGTACCCCAAGATCTCGTTCCACCTCCATCCGGTGATGTCGGCGAGCAAGGAGCAGATCAGTAAGGGTTACTCCGATTTCTCCATCGTTGCCCACGAAATTGGCTTCGACAAGGAGCTGATCGCGCTGCCCGCCTACCTCTGGACCCTCTCACTGGTGGTGCCGCAGGATCACCCGCTGGCCAAGGTGAAGAAGCCGACCCTGGAGCAGCTCTGCCACTACCCGATCCTCAGTTACGAGAGCGGTGCCACCGGTCGTCAGGTGCAGGATGAGGTGTTTCAGGCGGCGGGGCTGACCCCGAGCTACTACATGACGGTAATGGATGCCGGAGTGATCAAGCGCTATGTGGAGCTGGGCTTTGGCATCGGCATCATCTCCTCGCTGGTGGCCAACGACACCGACAGCCCCGGGCTGGTCTCCATCAATCTGGAGCACCTGTTCAAGCCCTGCCCGGCCCAGATCTGCTTCAGCAAGAGCATCCTGCTGCAGAACTACATGTATGACTTCATCAGCTCCTTCTCGCCCCACCTCACCAAGGAGGTGATCCAGAGCGTGATGCAGCAGCCGACCCAGGCGCGCATCGACGAGCTGCTGGCCGGGGTGGAGCTGCCCATCTATTGATCCCGATCGGATTCCCGATCGCTGCCGGTTGTCTCTTCTGTCAGGCTGGGCTCTACTCGGGGTTCAGCCTGTCTCTTTTGGGCTATCTCCATCGTCCGAGGTCTCTATGTCCCGCATTCTGCTGCTTGCCAATCTCAACTGTGATCATGTGCTCTCCCTCTCCGAACCGCTGGTGGCGGGGGCCCGGCTGCAATATGTGGATCAGGGGCGCAGGGTGGGGGGCGGCGCTGCCAATACCGGCATCGGGCTGGTATGGGCGGGTCATGAGGTGACCATCGCCTCCCGCATCGGGCTGGACGAGACCGGCGACTGGCTGCTGGAGCAGGCGGCCGGTTACGGGCTGGATTGCAGCCATGTGGAGCGCTTTGGCGGCGAGACCGGCGAGCTGCTGATTCTGGTGGACTCCACCGGCGAGCGCACCATACTGCGCCGCCCACGACGCCCCGATCTGCCCGGCGATCTGCCGCTGGAGGGGATCGACTGCCTCTACGTGAACTATCCCGGTACCGCCATCATCAGCTACATGCGCCAGATGCTCAGCAAAAGCTTCGTGGTGGCCCAGTATCCCAAGGGGGGGCAAGCGCGCCGTCCCTGCCACGTGCTGGTGGCTTCCCGCTCCGATCTTGGCGAGGTGAGCGACCCCTGGCAACATGCCCGCCAGCTGGCGGGGGAGCAGCTGGAGTGGCTGGTGCTGACTGAGGGTAAGGCAGGCGCAGTGGCCATCCATGGTGAGGAGCAGATTAGGGTCGCCGCCCGGCCAGTATCTGTGGTCGATACCACGGGGGCGGGGGATGCTTTCGCTGGGGGATTGATCCATGGTCTGGCACGAGGCATGGCGATCAAGGATGCGTTGCAGTGTGCGGTGGACTGGGGTGCATTTGCCGTCGCCTCCGAGAGTTCCATCCCCTCGGTCGCGCTGAAAAACTGGCTGAAACAGCCGCACTGACGCCCTGTTCATACACTGCTTGAAGCGTGATTTCCCCTCTTGTCTGTTGGGGGCGGCGGCGAGGAATTTCGGGAAATTTAGCCGCCAGAATGGAGGCAAACGCCGGGCTAACCCGGCAAGTTTGCGATCAATCAAAGAAAGTGTCGATTTATGTGCATCTTCATCGACACCCGGTTGTGCTGCTCTTAACCTTGTCACTCCGCAACTCAGATTAAGAGACAGGCCCCCCTCTGGTGGACAGAGGCAAACCGGTTGTCTCCTGCCTCTTAGCTCAATGTTGTCGTCCTGATTCCTGGCTTGTAGTAAGAGGCAAGTGCGACCATGCAACTGACACGATTTACCGACTACGCCCTGCGTACCCTGACCTTCCTGGCGGTGCAGCCGGGCGATCGCCTGTCGACCATTACCGAAGTGGCCGATACCTTCGGCATCTCTCGCAACCACGTGGTCAAGATAGTGCACCAGCTCGGCATCAAGGGGTACATCGAGACGGTGCGTGGCAAGCATGGCGGTATCCGGCTCGGTCGCTCCGCGGTCTCCATCAACCTGCGCGATGTGGTGATGGATATGGAGCATGTGCTCTGTCCGGTCGACTGCAAGCGCGAGAACTGCCGTCTCTCCGGCGGCTGCCGCATTCAGGGCATCCTGCGCCGCGCCATGAACGCCTTCCTCGAAGTGCTGGGTGAGTACACCCTGGCCGATGCGGTACGCGATCCGAACCGTCTCTGCCATCTGCTGGGCATTGAGCAGGAGTCCATTCTGGCGATGGCCTGATGGGCAGGAAGCAAGAATAGATAGGAAAGGGGCCTGATGGCCCCTTTTGCTTGTCAGCGATTACCCGGCTGGCGGATCAGGGTGATGGCGCCGTGCAGACAGGCGAGGCCACAGGCACCGCAGCCATTGCAGGCATCCATATTGACGTTGATGCCATCGGCTGTGGCCTTGATTGCCTGCTGGGGGCAGGCATCTTCACAGAGCAGGCAGTAGAAGCCCTGACGGGCCTGACAGCTCTCTTCAATCTGGACCCGGGTCTGCACCTGCCGACCCAGTTGCAGGTCGAGTGCGCCGGTCGGACAGGCTCTGGCGCAGCTGCCGCAATAGCTGCACTGGCCGCAGGCGAGATCGAGCACCGGGGTGCCGGCAATCGGGCTCCCCTCGTACTCCTCCTGCATGGCCGGTTTGAGCAGACCGCGCGGGCAGGCCTTGAAACACTCGCCGCAGCGGGTGCAAAGGGTGAGGTACTGGGACTCCTCGATCGCCCACGGCGGGCGCGCTTCATGGCAAACCACCGCGGGTTTGCGTGAAGCTTGCCAGCCTTGTGTCAGCCAACGGAGGAAATAATGAGTCATGCCCACCCCTGATACCTATTAGGGGTTAATTTTATCGAAGTTTGCGAGGGCAGGCCAGAGAATAGCAGCCGTCAGGATCGCAAGGGCTGTTGCCCTTGTGTAAGCTAGGCGGGTCTCTTTTCCGTGGTTGAATGAAAACATATGTGGTTATTTCTCTGGCGTTCGTCCCTGCTCTATATCTTCCCCCTGCTGATGTGGGGCTACTGCCGCATCAAGGGCATCGAGTTCGTCGAGCTCGATACCGGGGTCAACAGCCACAAGTGGGTGGTGCTCGCCGCCTACCTCATCTACGTGCTGCTCTGGCTGCTGGCCAACCGCTATCTCGAACTCTTCCTGCGCCAGCGGAGCCGTAAATGATCGAGCCCGGGCTCTGGGTCATCCTGCTGCCAGCCGCCCTGCTGGCACTCGGAACAGGCTGGCTGATTGGCCGGCGCAGCAGCACGGCGCAGACTCAGGAGCTGCTGCTGGCACAGGAGCGTTATCAGGCGCTGCAGGAGCGTTTTGACGAACTGCAGGATGAGCGACAACAGGGGCAGCAGAAGCTGGATCAGCAGCAGACTCTGCTCATCAAACTCACCGCCCGTCTCAAGGATGCGGAAGCGACCCTGCGCAGCGAACGGTTGGCCGCCGCCGAGAAGCTGCAATTGCAGCAGGAGGCGGAGCAGCGCCTCAGCCAGCAGTTCGAGAACCTTGCCAACCGGATCTTCGAGCAAAACTCCGGTAACTTCCGTGAATTGAACCAGAACAGCCTCGATCTGCTGCTCACACCGCTCAAGGAGCAGCTCGAGGGCTTCCGCCGTCAGGTGGGGGAGACCCACGCGCAGGAGACGGCCCAGCGCCACAGCCTCAAGTTCGAGCTGGAGCGCCTCGCCGAGCTCAATGCCCGCATGACCGAAGAGGCTGCGGCACTGACCAGAGCCCTCAAGGGTGACAGCAAGCAGCAGGGCAACTGGGGTGAAGTGGTGCTGGCGCGGATCCTCAGCGAGTGCGGTCTGCGCGAGGGTCACGAGTACCACACCCAGGTCAATATCGAGGTGGAGAAGGGCAAGCGTTACCAGCCCGATGTCATCGTCCACCTGCCGCAAGAGAAAGACATCATCATCGACGCCAAGGTGTCGCTGACCGCCTACGAGCGCTGGTACAACGCCGATGACGAGCTGGAGAAGGCGGTAGCGCTCAAGGAACACGTCGCTTCGGTGCGCAACCATATCCGCGAGCTGGGTCGCAAGGATTACCAGCAGTTGCCCGGGGTGCGCACCCTCGACTATGTGCTGATGTTCGTGGCGGTGGAGCCCGCCTTCCTTACCGCGATGGAGGCTGATCCCTCGCTGGTGCGTTACGGTCTCGACAACAACATCCTGCTGGTGAGCCCCACCAATCTCATGGTGGCGCTGCGCACCATCGAGAACCTGTGGCGCTACGAGCGGCAGAACCAGAATGCTCGCCAGATCGCCGAGCGGGCCGGTCGCCTCTACGAAAAGCTGCGGTTGTTCGTCGAGGAGATGCAGCAGATGGGCGGCAGCCTGCACAAGGCGCAGGAGAGCTACGACAAGGCGATGGGACGGCTGGTCAACGGCCGTGGCAACCTGATTGCGCAGGTCGAGCGTTTCCGTGAGCTGGGGGTGGAGGTAACCAAGAGCCTGCCCGAGCCGTTGGTTGAGCGGGCGCTGGAGCGAGATAAGGAGCGGGAGTAGTTTTCCCCTGCATCGCCATCAGCAAAAGGCCCAAACACGGTTTGGGCCTTTTGCTGATTTGGGCTCTGTTTTTAAGAAGAGAACTATAAGTAGGACTATTTCTTTAACACCGCCAGATAATTCCCATCAGTTTCTATATCGATTATTTCAGTAGAAAAGTCATATTTAGCCGCCTCCCTGTTCAGCTGATCCTGAGCGATATCCAGCCAACTGATGGGCGCCTCGGTTTCTCCTTTATAGGTAAAAGAGAGCTCTCGTATAACGGTCTGGTTAGTACTCCCGTTCGTTGAGTTCAAAATGATTTGACCTTTCGGCGAAATATATTGATGAGCAAGTTCGAAAAATTTCCCCAACATTTCAATGTTGCCCACGGCTCCGATACTGCGACCGAGTAGCAACCAGGTATCAAACGGGGCGTCAAAACTAGCCGAAAAGATATCGGCATTGATGACTCTGCTGACGCCTCTGGCTTGCATCACCTCACAGGCCAATGGAGAGATATCGAGGGCGGTCACATCAAAAAGCTGCTGTTGCAAAAAGAGCGAGTGTTCACCCGTTCCAGCTCCTATATCCAGCGTCTTTCCCCTGCATAAAGATAACGCCCGGCGATCAATCTGGTAGTAGTCGGCTGGTCGAAAAAAGATAGCGAGCGGGAGACAATATGGTTCTTGCCCGCTGATGTTGATCTGCAAGGTTTCATCACCCCTGTTCTGATAGTGCTCTTTCAGCGCCTTGCCAAATAGATCCAGACTTTTCAACATGACCATCTCCCCATAATGCTGTAATCGGCAGGAATATTTTCATGTATACGATATGACATCTGTTAATCGAACCGAGGGTTTGAAGTTGCGGGATCTCCGCCACAAATAAAAACGGCCCACCGAAGTGGGCCGTTGTTATTTGCATTGCCGGTGTTAATCAGCGGCTGGCGGCGCGGGCGCTCAGTTCTGCTTTCTCGCTATCGCTCAGGAAGGCCAGGGTCAGGCCGTTCTGCTGGGCGGTGCGGATCTCGCTCGCGGTCATGCCTGCGGCCGGGGCGGCCACTTCATATTCGTGGGGCAGATCGATGCCTTCCACCGCCGGGTCGTCGGTGTTGAGGCAAGCCAGCACGCCGGCAGCCAGGAACTGACGGATCGGGTGTTCGGTCAGGCTCGCCACCGTGGTGGTCTGGACGTTGGAGGTGAGGCAGGATTCGATGCCGATGCGATGCTCGGCCAGATAGGCCATCAGGGCTGGATCCTGAATCGCTTTGACACCGTGGCCGATACGCTCGGCACCCAGCTCGCGAATGGCCTGCCACATGCTCTCGGGGCCAGCGGCTTCACCGGCGTGCACGGTGACGCGCATGCCTGCATCGCGCACCTTGCGGAAGTGGTCGACAAAGAGTTCCCCCGGGAAGCCCAGCTCGTCACCGGCCAGATCGATGGCGACCAGCTTGTCGCGGTGGGCCAGACAGGCGGCCAGCTCCTGATTGCACTGTTCGGTGCCGAAGGTGCGGCTCATGATTCCAATCAGGTTGGCCTTGATGCCGAAGTCACGGCTGCCCGCGGCCACGCCGTCGATGATGGCTTCCACCACGCCTTGCGGGTGCAGCTTGTGGGCCATCGCCATGTAGGCCGGGCTGAAGCGCAGCTCTGCATAGTCGATACCGGCGCGCAGCAGATCTTCCACGTTTTCGTAGGCAACCCGGCGGCAGGCGTCATAGTCGGCCAGCACGGCAACACCCCAGTCCAGCTTCTTCAGGAAGGCGACCAGGCTGGGCTCGTTCTCGACGATCTGTACGTGGGGGCGCAGCGCCTCCAGCTCGAAGGCGGGCAGCTGAATATTGTGTTGGCGACCCAGCTCGAGGATGGTCTGCGGACGGATGTTGCCGTCCAGATGGCGGTGCAGGTCGGTCAGGGGGAGAGATCTGTCAATCATGATGGCGCCTTCTTCGAGTCGGGTTTGAAAGCCTGCCATTCTAGGCGGGGCTTTCAAAAAAGATACCCCGTTTG
Source organism: Aeromonas jandaei (assembly GCF_037890695.1). Classification (NCBI taxonomy): domain Bacteria; kingdom Pseudomonadati; phylum Pseudomonadota; class Gammaproteobacteria; order Aeromonadales; family Aeromonadaceae; genus Aeromonas; species Aeromonas jandaei. The sequence continues at coordinate 1,015,247 of NZ_CP149571.1, forward strand.
CTGGCAAACGGGGTCTTATTGGTCGGTGATTTATCAAGGCGTGATGGGAATCGTTTTTCCCCGGGACTCAGGAGAGATCGAGTTCCTTCAGCTTGCGGGTCAGGGTGTTGCGACCCCAGCCAAGCAGGCGCGCCGCCTCCTGCTTGTGGCCGTGGGTGTGCTCCAGCGCCGTCTCCAGCATGATCCGTTCGAACTGGGGCATGGCATCGGCCAGGATGTCTGTCTCTCCCAGCGCCAGCTTGCTGGCTACCCACTCCTGCAACTGTTGCTGCCAGCAACCGGGCAACGCCGGTTGGCCGGGCTCGGCGTTGTGGGTGATGGGGGTAAGCAGCTCGGGGGGAAGATCGCTCACCAGCACCTCCTGCCCGGAGGCCATCACGGTGAGCCAGCGGCAGACGTTCTCCAGCTGGCGCACGTTGCCCGGCCAGGGCAGGCGGCTGATATAGGCCTGGGTATCCGGGTGCAGGCTCTTGGCCTCCACGTTCAGCTCCTTGGCGGCGCGCAGCAGGAAGTGGCGGGCCAGCTGGGGGATATCCTCACGGCGCTCCTTGAGAGCGGGGATGTGGATGCGGATGACGTTGAGGCGGTGAAACAGATCCTCGCGAAACTCGCCATCGGCCACCCGTTTCTCCAGATTCTGGTGGGTGGCGGCGATGATCCGTACATCCACCTGCACCGGCTGATGGCCACCGACCCGGTAGAACTGGCCATCGGCCAAGACCCGCAGCAGCCGGGTTTGCACATCCAGCGGCATGTCGCCGATCTCGTCGAGAAACAGGGTGCCGCCGTCGGCCTGCTCGAAGCGGCCGTGGCGGATGTTGTTGGCGCCGGTGAACGCCCCCTTCTCGTGACCGAACAGCTCAGATTCGATGAGATCTTTCGGGATCGCAGCCATGTTGAGGGCGATAAAGTTTTTGTGGGCTCGCGGGCTGTGCTTGTGCAGGGCGTGGGCAACCAGCTCCTTGCCGGTGCCGCTCTGGCCGTTGATCAGCACCGAGATGCTGGAACGCGAGAGACGGCCGATGGCGCGAAATACCTCCTGCATCGCCGGCGCCTCACCGATGATCTCCGGTGTGGCGGTCGTCTCCTGCTGACGAGACTTGCGCTTGGTGCGCTGCTCCTTGAGGTGATTCTCGGCGCGTCGCACCAGCGTCACCGCTTCGTCGATGTCGAACGGTTTGGGCAGGTACTCGAAGGCGCCGCGCTGGTAGGCGTTGACCGCACTGTCGAGGTCCGAGTGGGCGGTCATGATGATGATGGGCAGATCGGCCTGACGGCGGTGGATCTGCTCCAGCAGGCTCAGGCCGTCGATGCCCGGCATCCGGATATCGGAGAGGATGACATCGGGCGAGCGCAGCTCAAGGGCGTGTAGCAGGGCTTCGCCATCGGCAAAGCTTTCGCAGTTGAAGCCTTCGCTGCCGAGGGTGCGTTCCAGCACCCAGCGGATAGAGCTGTCATCGTCGACGATCCACACTTTGGCTGTCATGGTGTTCCCTTACTTGCGAAGCGATAGAAAAATGGTGAATTCGGTGTGGCCCGGCCAGCTGATGCAGTCGATTTTCCCCTTGTGCTGGTCGATGAGGTTCTGGGCGATGGAGAGGCCAAGCCCGGTGCCGCCCTCTTTGCCGGTGATCATGGGATAGAACAGGGTGTCGCGGATGGCATCGGGAATACCGGGGCCGTTGTCGATGATCTTGATCTCCGCCGCCAGCCGGTAACGCTGACCGTGGATGGTGATCTGGAACGCAGTGCGAGTCTTGATGCGGATAAGCCCGGTCTGATCGCCCAGCGCTTCGGCGGCGTTGCGCACTATGTTGAGAAACGCCTGCTGCAGCTGATCCGGCTCCATCTCGAATTCGGGGATGCTGGGATCGTAATCCCGCTCGATGCGCACCGTCGGTGGCAGCTCCAGCTCCACCAGTCGGCGTACCTGCTCCAGCACCGAATGGACATTGTGCATCTGGTGGCGGCCGGGGCGCTGGGGGCCGAGCAAGCGATCGACCAGTACCCGCAGCCGATCGGCCTGTTCGATGATGATGCCGGTATATTCGCGCAGGGCGGGGTCGGGCAGCTCCTTTTGCAGCAGCTGGGCTGCGCCGCGCAGGCCGCCGAGGGGATTCTTGATTTCGTGGGCGAGACCGCGAACCAGCTCTTTGGCTGCCAGCTGCTGGGCATGCTGCTGCTGCTCCTGACTGATCTTTTTCTGCTGGTCGATCTTGCGAAGCTCCACGACCAGCAGGCGCTGCTCGTGGTCGGCCATGGGAGTAGCACTCAGCTCTACCAACCGCGGTTCTCCCTCTACCACCAGAGTCACTTCGCTATCGGTAAAGCCCTGCCCTGAAACGAGGCACTGTTTCAGTCGTTGCAGGTCGAGGGAGATATGTTCCAGCAGATGGGGCAGTTCAATGCCGATCAGCCGTCGTTCACTGAGAGAGAGCAGCTGCTCGGCGGCAGGATTGACGAACTGGATGCAGAGCCGTTCATCCATCAGGATCACGGCGGTCAGCAAATTATCCAAGAGTGTTTTGGCGTTGTCCGAGCGGGTTGGCACAGGTTTCTCCCTAAAACGGTGCTGTGCACCTGCAATGCACCGATATGGTGCATTGAGTTTACCCGCATCGGTGCGCTATATCACCCCTGGTTGGCTTTGGGGGTGGGTTTGGGAGCCGGATCCACGCTTGCTCTATGCAGGTAAAAGGTGACTGGAGTCGATTTAGCAAGGATCGTACCGTCTTTGGCGAGCAGTTCGAGCTGGGCCTCGTGGGCGCCGCGATCGACGTTTTCGACCCGGATCGAGAGGCTGTTGCTGACAAGGGGAGCCGCTTTGCCATCCAGTGTCAGCCGCACATCATACTGGGTGGGTGGTTTGGGGCTGATCTGGCCCTGGAAGACGATATTGCCGGTGTTGTCGCGCAGAGTGCTGCCCTGTTCCGGTGAAAGCAGGGCGATGACCAGCTTGGCTGCCTCTTTCTTCTTATTGGCATCGACACCGGTCAGGGAGTTGAAGTTCTCCACCTGTACCGAACGGGGGGCTCCGCTTAAGAAGGGGGCCGTGCGCAGATCGACTTCCTTTACCTTCTTGCCGGGAGGAGGGGCATCCGTGTAGTGGGTGACGCCATTGCCATCGACCCAGGAGTAGACCTTGGCGGCATGCGTACCAAATGAGGTCAGCAACAGGAGGGCGACAAGCCCGATGCCATACTTGTTGTTCATCCATCTCTCCTTGACGGTATCTTGCTTAATCCTATCAGAGAAAAAACCCGCCAGATGGCGGGTTTTGTCACGATTGGGCAAGCTGGTCCGATTAACCGGACAGCAGTTTCCGGCTTAGACGGAGTAGTACAGCTCGAACTCCAGCGGGTGCGGGGTCATGCGTACACGGTCAACATCCTGCTGCTTCAGTTCCAGGTAGGAGTTGATGAAGTCATCGCTGAACACGCCGCCACGGGTCAGGAACTCGCGATCGCTATCCAGAGCAGCAAGTGCTTCGTCCAGAGAACCGGCAACGGTCGGTACTTCTGCAGCCTCTTCCGGCGGCAGGTCGTACAGGTTCTTGTCCATGGCATCGCCCGGATGGATCTTGTTGATGATACCGTCCAGACCGGCCATCAGCTGAGCTGCAAAGGCCAGGTACGGGTTGGCTGCCGGATCCGGGAAGCGCACTTCGATACGACGGGCTTTCGGGCTCGGAACCACCGGGATACGGATGGAGGCAGAGCGGTTGCGGGCAGAGTAGGCCAGCATGACCGGTGCTTCATAACCCGGAACCAGACGCTTGTAGGAGTTGGTGGTCGGGTTGGCGAAGGCGTTGATGGCCTTGGCGTGCTTGATGATACCGCCGATGTAGTGCAGCGCCATCTCGGACAGACCGCCATACAGGTCGCCGGCGAACAGGTTGACGCCGTTCTTGGCCAGAGACTGGTGGCAGTGCATGCCGGAGCCGTTGTCACCGAACATGGGTTTCGGCATGAAGGTGACGGTCTTGTTGTAGGCGTGGGCCACGTTGTGGATCACGTACTTCAGCACCTGCACTTCGTCCGCTTTCAGGGTCAGAGTATTGAAGCGGGTAGCGATCTCGTTCTGACCGGCAGTCGCCACTTCGTGGTGGTGAGCTTCAACAACCTGGCCCATCTCTTCCAGCACCAGACACATGGCGGCACGGATGTCCTGGGAGGAGTCAACCGGCGCAACCGGGAAGTAACCGCCTTTCACGAACGGGCGGTGGCCCTTGTTGCCATGCTCATAGGCAGTACCGGAGTTCCATGCAGCTTCTTCGGATTCGATCTTCACGAAGCTGTGGCCCATGGTGTTGGAGAAGGTGATGTTGTCGAACATGAAGAATTCCGGCTCCGGCCCGAACAGCACGGTGTCGGCGATGCCGCTGGACTTCAGGAAATCTTCGGCGCGCTTGGCGATGGAGCGCGGGTCGCGGTCGTAGCCCTGCATGGTGGCAGGCTCCAGCACGTCACACACGATGTTCAGCGTGGTCTCTTCGGTGAACGGATCCAGCTTGGCGGAGGCGGCATCCGGCATCAGTACCATGTCGGATTCGTTGATGCCTTTCCAGCCACCGATGGAGGAGCCGTCGAACATCTTGCCGTCTTCGAAGAAATCTTCATCAACCTGATGGGCAGGGATGGATACGTGCTGCTCTTTGCCCTTGGTGTCGGTAAAGCGCAGATCAACAAACTTGACTTCGTGTTCCTGGATCAGGGCCAAAACGTTCTGGACTGACATGCTAAATAACCTCCGGTGTTAAAACTCTCTGGGTGAATGCGTCGTCGTATTCACATAAGCCAGTATCGTGCCAAGTTTGTGACAGCCTGATTTCAGGGCAATCCCGTCTCGGTGGTTCCCCAAAAGCAGGCAATCTCGACTGGTGTTGCATCAAAATAGTGCGGCCGCGGATCGTTTTGGTGCACTGAAATAGTGCGCAAGATGCGGTCGCACCCCATATAAGCAGGGTTTACAGACGAGGTCTATGATCCAGATCCGTTGTCATGCGCGAATGTACTGCAATTCTGCTAGGCAGATCACAAAGGCAAGAGTACAATTAGCGCCCAATTTTACCCGGTGATTGAGGCGAGAATGTTAGAGAATTTACGCAATATTGCGATTATTGCGCACGTTGACCACGGCAAAACGACGCTTGTGGACAAACTGCTGCAGCAGTCCGGTACCCTGGACCGCTCCACGGAAGGCCAGGAACGGATCATGGACTCCAATGATCTGGAACGGGAACGTGGCATCACCATTCTCGCCAAGAACACTGCGATCCGCTGGAATGACTACCGCATCAACATCGTTGATACCCCGGGTCACGCCGACTTCGGTGGTGAAGTTGAGCGCGTACTGTCCATGGTTGACTCCGTGCTGCTGCTGGTTGACGCCGTTGACGGCCCGATGCCGCAAACCCGTTTCGTGACCCAGAAAGCGTTCGCTCAGGGTCTGAAGCCGATCGTGGTCATCAACAAGGTTGACCGTCCGGGTGCTCGTCCTGACTGGGTAATGGATCAGGTATTTGACCTGTTCGACAACCTGGGCGCGACTGACGAACAGCTGGACTTCAAAGTGGTTTACGCCTCTGCACTGAACGGTTGGGCCACCATGGATCAGGACGTCGAGTCCGAGAACATGGAGCCGCTGTTCCAGGCTATCGTCGACAACGTGGAAGCCCCGAAAGCTGACACCGAAGGCGCGTTCCAGATGCAGATCTCCCAGCTGGACTACAACTCCTACGTGGGCGTTATCGGTATCGGCCGTATCACTCGTGGTCGCGTCAAGACCAACCAGCAGGTCACCATCGTTGGTGCCGACGGCAAGACCCGCAACGGTAAAGTCGGTCAGGTGCTGGGCTATCTGGGCCTGTCCCGTACCGAAGTTGCCGATGCGCAAGCTGGCGACATCATCGCCATCACCGGTCTGGGCGAGCTGAAGATCTCCGACACCATCTGTGACAACGGTGCTGTTGAAGCGCTGCCGCCGCTCTCCGTTGACGAGCCGACCGTGAACATGACCTTCCAGGTCAACACCTCACCGTTCGCCGGTAAAGAGGGCAAGTTCGTGACCTCCCGTAACATTCTGGAGCGTCTGAACCAGGAGCTGGTCCACAACGTGGCCCTGCGCGTGGAAGAGACCGACGATCCGGACAAGTTCCGTGTATCCGGTCGTGGTGAACTGCACCTCTCCATCCTGATCGAAAACATGCGTCGCGAAGGTTACGAGCTGGCGGTATCCCGTCCGGAAGTAATCCTGCGTACCGTTGACGGCGAACTGCAAGAACCGTTCGAAACCGTTACTGTGGACGTGGAAGAAGCGCACCAGGGTTCCGTCATGGAGCAGCTGGGTCTGCGTAAGGGCGAAATGACCAACATGACCCCGGATGGCAAGGGTCGCGTTCGCCTGGACTTCATGATCCCGAGCCGTGGCCTGATCGGCTTCCAGACCGAGTTCATGACCATGACCTCCGGTACCGGTCTGCTGTACCACACCTTCGACCACTACGGTCCGCACAAGGGTGGCAGCATCGGTGAGCGTCAGAACGGCGTGCTGATCTCCAACGCTACCGGTAAGGCTCTGACCTACGCCCTGTTCGGTCTGCAAGACCGCGGTCGTCTGTTCATCGGTCACGCGACCGAAGTGTACGAAGGCCAGGTGATCGGTATCCACTCCCGTTCCAACGACCTGACCGTTAACTGCCTGAAAGGCAAGCAGCTGACCAACATGCGTGCCTCCGGTACCGACGAAGCTCAGGTGCTGACTCCGCCGATCCGCATGACTCTGGAACAAGCTCTCGAGTTCATCGACAACGATGAACTGGTAGAAGTGACTCCGAAGAGCATCCGTATCCGTAAGAAGCTGCTGACCGAGCTGGATCGCAAGCGCTCTGGCCGTGGTTAATCCCATGTGCTGAGTCTCGGTAGCCCTCACGGTTGCTGACGATTCGCTGATAGAAAGGCCCAAACCTCAGGTTTGGGCCTTTTTTTATCTGCGTTGGGTTGCGCGGTTCGGTTGCACCTTGCCTTGTGGATAAGCGCTGCTGCCGGGTGTGACAGGCTCTCAGTGGGCATTCTTTTTGGCGCTGTATCTGGCTTGCTATGGCTGGATGCAGAGGGCGTGTTCTGGAGGCAGGGCTCTGCAGATCGGAAGATGGTCTTACCGGGCCTGCTGGCAGGGGCGGGCTCTTATGGGTGAGCCAAAGCAATCGCTATAAATTTAATTTATGGATTTTGTCTTAATGACCCAGCTTTACCTTATGTGAGCAAAGTGGGCTGCCTGAAGCACTCTGTGGCTCATGCCAGGCCGTTACAGGGCTGTGTCCGATCCGGGGGCATAAAACGCCCGCCACCGGTTGTTATCCACCGGTGGCGGGCGTCGCTGCTTGCGCGTTACTGGCGCCAGAACGAGGGGAAGAAGAGTACGGCGACCGTCAGGATCTCCAGCCGTCCCAGCAGCATGCCGAACGACAACAGCCACTTGGCCGAGTCGGGCAGACTGGCGAAGTTGGTGCTGGGGCCGACCACCGGCCCCATCCCTGGCCCCACGTTGGCAACCGCGGTGATGGAGCTGGAGATGGAGGTGAGGGGATCGAGCCCGATGGCGGCCAGCAGCGCCGCGATCACCAGAATGATGGCGAAGTAGGCCAGCACGAAGGAGATCATCGAGCGGATGATAGCGTCGTTGACCGTCCGGCCGTTGTACTTCTGGGGAAATACGCCGGAGGGGTGCATCAGCTGGCGCATCTGCTTCTTGAACAGGGCAAAGGCCACCTGTACCCGGAAGATCTTGAGACCGCCCGCAGTCGAGCCCGAGCAGGCGCCCAGCGCCAGCAGCACGATGAAGGTGATGCTGGCCAGCGGACCCCAGGTGCCGAAGTCACCGAGGCCAAAGCCCGTGGTGGTGAGTACCGAGACGATGTTGAAGCAGCTGATGCGCAGGGCATCCCAGAAGTCGAACAGGTTCCGCTCCCACAGGTAGAAGGTCATGATGGCGGTGACCCAGACCACCAGCCAGAAGAAGCCGCGCACCTGGGCATCCTTGAACAGGCTGTAATCCCGATGGTTGAGGCTCTGCACGTAAAGCAGGAAGGGCAGGCCACCGAGGAACATGAACAGGGTGCCAATCCAGTGTGCCGAGTTGGAGAAGTGGGACATGGATTGATCGGAGGTGGAGTAGCCGCCGGTGCTGAGGGTGGTCATCGAGTGGTTGATCGCCTCGAACAGCGTCATGCCGCTGGCCCAGTAGGCCATCATGCAGAGCATGGAGAGCACCAGATAGACCAGCACTATGTTGTTGGCCACCGTCTTGGCCCGTGGCGCACTTTTATCCGACCAGTCCGAGCTCTCGGTCTGGAACAGCTTCATGCCGCCGACGTTGAGGTAGGGCAGCACAGCTACCGCCATCACGATAAAGCCGACCCCGCCCAGCCACTGCAGGATGGATCGCCACAGCAGGATGCTGTGGGCCATGTTGTCGAGGCCGGAGAGCACGGTAGAGCCCGTGGTAGTCACCCCCGACATGGTCTCGAAGTAGGCATCGGTAAAGTTGATGTGGGTGATGAAGACAAAGGGCAGCGCCCCGAAGATACAGGCCACCACCCAGACCGAGGTGGTGAGCAGGAACATCTCCCGCACCCCCAGATGGAACTCCGCCTTGCGTCCGTAATGGAGGCAGAGCAGGGCGGCGCCGTGGGTGATGAGCACCGATTTGAGAAACTCGACGAACCCCTCGGAGCCGGTCAGCAGGGCCAGCAGGGTCGGCAGCCACATGAAGAGCGCCAGCTTGGAGAGCACCAGCCCGAGAGTAAAGATGATGGGACGCAGCTTGATCATGTTCGATAACCTGGTCGGTGATTGAAAAAAGACCCGGAGCATCCCCCTGGTGGGGCTGAGCCGGGTCTGGCGTGACAGTGAGCGGCCATGGGCCCGTTACAGGAAGAAGGGGCTGGGCTGGAACAGCCGTTCCACTTCCGGGATGTACTTCTTGTCCACCAGGAACATGACCACGTGGTCATCCTGCTGGATCCTGGTGCGATCGTGAGCGATCAGCACCTCATCCCCGCGCACTACGGCACCTATGGTGGTGCCCGGCGGCAGCTTGAGCTCGCCCACCGTCTTGCCGACTACCTTGGAGGTGTTTTCGTCGCCGTGGGCAATCGCCTCAATCGCCTCGGCGGCGCCGCGGCGCAGACTGTAGACGTTGGCGATATCGGCCCGGCGCACGTGGGTCAGCAGGGCCGAGATGGTGGCCTGCTGCGGCGAGATGGCGATATCGATGGAACCGCCCTGCACCAGATCGACGTAGGCGCCGCGCTGGATCAGTACCATGGTCTTCTTGGCCCCCATCTTCTTGGCGAGCAGGGCCGACATGATGTTGGCCTCATCCTCGTTGGTGACGGCGATGAATACGTCGATCTGGTCGATGTGCTCCTCGGCCAGCAACTCCTGATCCGCCGCATCACCGCAGAAGACGATGGTGTTTTCCAGCAGTTCGGAGAGCTGCTCCGCCCGCTTCTGGTTGCGCTCGATAAGCTTGACGCTGTAGCGCTTCTCCAGCTGACGGGCGAGGCCGGCGCCGATGTTGCCACCGCCGACGATCATGATGCGGCGGTAGGGGCTCTCGAGGCGCTGCAGCTCCGACATCACGGCGCGGATATGGCCTGCGGCGGCGACGAAGAACACCTCGTCATCCGCTTCGATGATGGTGGTGCCTTGCGGGCGGATCGGGCGGCCCTGACGGAAGATGGCTGCTACGCGAGTTTCGATGTTGGGCATGTGCTCGCGCAGGGTGGAGAGCGCATTGCCGACCAGCGGGCCGCCGTAGTAGGCCTTGACCGCCACCAGACCGACGCGGCCACCTGCAAAATCAACCACTTGCAGGGCACCCGGATACTCGATCAGGCGACGCACATAATCGGTCACCAGCTGTTCCGGCGCGATCAGGTGATCCACCGGCACCGATTCCGGCAGGAACAGGCGATCCCGCTCGGTCAGATAGGCGGGCGAACGGATCCGCGCCACCTTGTTCGGGGTGTTGAACAGGGAGTAGGCGACCTGACAGGCGATCATGTTGGTCTCGTCACTGTTGGTGACGGCGACCAGCATGTCGGCATCCTGGGCGCCCGCTTCGCGCAGCACCTTGGGGTGAGCGCCATGGCCGTTGACTACCCGCAGGTCAAACTTGTCCTGCAGTTCGCGCAGGCGCTCGCTGTCGGTATCGACGATGGTGATGTCGTTGTTCTCTCCGGCCAGGTTCTCGGCCAGAGTGCCGCCGACCTGGCCGGCTCCCAAAATGATGATCTTCATAGGGAACGTCTACTCACGTTGAGGCAGTAAAGGGGCATGCCGCCAGCATGGCGATTGCCCCGGAAGAAGCATGTCAGCGTCACAGCTTGACCAGCTTGGCGTAGTAGAAGCCATCCATCTCGGCTTCACCCGGCAGGAACTGGCGACCCGGGCAATCCGGGGTGTCCTGTTCGTGCAACGGTACCAATTTGGCATCTTTGGTCGCGGCAAGGAAGGCGCGGATCTGCTCGCGGTTCTCTTCCGGCAGGACGGAGCAGGTGGCGTAGAGCAGGGTACCGCCGCTCTTCAGCTTGCCCCAGAGGGCATTGAGAATCCGGCGTTGCAGCTCGGCCAGCTCACGAATGTCCTGATCCCGGCGCAGCCACTTGATGTCGGGGTGGCGACGGATAACGCCGGTGGCGGAGCAGGGGGCATCCAGCAGAATGCGGTCGAACTGGCCTTCCGGCCACCACTGTTCCGGTGCCGCGGCATCGCCGTGGATCACTTTGGCGGTCAGGCCGATGCGATCCAGGTTCTCCTGCACCCGCTTGAGGCGGTTCTCGTCGGCATCGACGGCGACCACGCCGGCCAGCTTGGGCTGACGCTCCAGCAGGTGGGCGGTCTTGCCGCCGGGGGCGGCGCAGGCATCCAGCACCAACTCACCCGGTTGCGGGTCGAGCAGGGCGGCCGCCTGTTGTGCTGCGCCATCCTGTACCGAGCAGTCACCGACTTCGAAGCCGGGCAGCTTGGTCACATCGCAGGGACGCTCCAGCAGGATGCAATCCTCGCCCTCTTCACCGGCCACCGCATTGATGCCGGCTTCGGCCATGCGGGCCAGCATCTGCTCGCGGCTCTGGCGCTGGCTGTTGTTGCGGATCCACATGGGGGGGCGCTGGTTGTTCGCCTCCATGATGAACTCCCACTCGTCGGGATAAGCCTGACGCAGGCGCTTGGTGAGCCACTCGGGGTGACCGAGGCGCACGCTCGGCACGCGGTCGATACGCAGCAGAATCACTTCGGCGCTGCGCTGGAAGTTGCGCAGCACGCCGTTGATGAGGCCACGCAGGGAGGTGCCCTTGAGCAGCTTGACCGCGTTGACGGTCTCGGCCACCGCGGCGTGAGCCGGAATGCGGGTGTAGATGAGCTGGTAGAGGCCGACCAGGATGAGGTAGTGGAAGATGCGGCTCTTGTTCTTGAGCGGCTTGTCCATCATCTCGCCGACCGCCGCATCGAGGCGGGGCAGCCAGCGCAGGGTACCGTAGCAGAGTTCTTGCAGGAGGGCGCGATCGCGGGGCGCAACCTTCTCCTGGGCAGCAGGCAGAACGGCGGAGAGGGACTGGCCCTGATCCAGCACCTGTTGAATAACGAGAGCAGCCTGTGCGCGTGTTTTCATAGTGTTACCTTAGATGCGCAAGTCGGGGCCTGGGCCCCGCTTGTGTCAATTCAATCCAGTTCAATTCAATTGCGTGCCGGGTTCAAACCAGTCGCGGCGAGAGTTGAGCAGGTCCGTCACGGACATCGCCTTCTTGCCGGGCGGCTGCAGGGTCAGCAGGCGCAGTACCCCTTTGCCGGTGGCGATATCGATCCCCTGCTTGTCGGCCTTGAGCAGGGTTCCGGCGGGCTGGCCATGGTCGCTGTCGATGACGGCGGCTTGCCATACCTTGACGGTCTGGTCAGCCACTTCGAACCAGCTGATGGGCCAGGGATTGAAGGCGCGGATGCAGCGCTCGATGGCGACGGCCTCCATCGACCAGTCGATGCGGGCCTCTTCCTTGGAGAGCTTCTCGGCGTAGTTGGCCAGCGCATCGTCTTGCACTTCGGCCGTGGTGTCGCCGGCGGCCATGGCGTCGATGGTGTCGACCAGCGCCTGCGGGCCCAGCTCGGCCAGCTTGTCATAGAGGCTGGCGGAGGTCTCGTCGGTGGCGATGGGGCAGGTCACTTTGCGGATCATGGCGCCGGTATCCAGCCCCACATCCATCTGCATGATGGTGACGCCGGTTTCGGCATCGCCCGCCCAGATGGAGCGCTGGATCGGTGCGGCACCGCGCCAGCGCGGCAGCAGGGAGCCATGGACGTTGATGCAGCCCAGACGCGGGGTATCGAGCACCGCTTTGGGCAGGATCAGGCCATAGGCCACCACCACCATCAGGTCGGCGCCAAGGGCTGCCAGCTCGGCTTGCGCCTCTTCCTTGCGCAGGCTAGCCGGTTGATAAACCGGCAGATTATGGGCTAGCGCCAGCTCTTTGACCGGGCTGGCGGTGAGCTTCTGGCCGCGACCGGCGGGCTTGTCCGGCTGGGTATAAACGGCGACGACCTCGTGGTCGGAAGACAACAACGCCGCCAGGTGACGGGCGGCGAAGTCGGGAGTACCGGCAAAAATCAGTTTCAACTTATTCAACGGGGCAGATCCTCAGAGGGCTTTGCGATCTTCACGGGCCATCTTTTCCAGCTTCTGGCGAATGCGCTGGCGCTTGAGCGGGGACAGGTAATCCACAAACAGTTTGCCCATCAGGTGATCCATCTCGTGCTGGATGCAGATGGCGAGCAGATCGTCCGCTTCCAGTTCAAATGGCTTGCCATGGCGATCCAGCGCGCGGATCTTGATCTGTTCGGCGCGCGGCACCAGAGCTCGGCTGCCGGGCACGGAAAGGCAACCCTCTTCGATGCCGGTGCTGCCACACTGGGAGATGACTTCCGGATTGATCAATACCAGAGGGTCTTCACGGTTTTCAGAGACATCGATCACTATGATGCGCTGATGAATGTCCACCTGTGTTGCAGCCAGGCCGATGCCTTCCTCTGCGTACATGGTTTCGAACATATCATCTACAATTTGCTGTAACTCGGGTGTAAAGGTCTCGACAGGGGCTGCGACGGTGCGCAAGCGCTCATCGGGAAAACGCAATACATCTAGAATGGCCATAGTTTTTTCTTTAGTTTCGTATAAATGCAGTCAATATTGGCGTAATTCTAGTCATTTACGCCGACAAAAAACAGCAACACTTTGCGCGCAGAAGTAACAGGGAGTGTTATGTATCTGAAGCGAACCATCCTGGCTTGTCTGCTGGTTGCCGCGAGCCCGACTCTGCTGGCCGACCAGTTGAGGCTTAAAGCTGGCTATCCCGAGAGCTATGTCGTGCAAAAAGGCGACACATTGTGGGACATCTCCGGCAAATATCTCTCCGAGCCCTGGCTCTGGCCCCGTCTCTGGAATATCAACCCTCAGATTGCCAATCCGCACTGGATCTACCCGGGTGATGTGCTGCAACTGAGCTGGGTCAATGGCGAACCCCGTCTTGGCAAGGCGATGCAAGGGGGCAAGCAGGTCATTCGCCTGAGCCCGAAAAACCGCTACGAGAGCAAAGCCAATCCCATTCCTACCCTTCCTATCAGCGAGATTGGCCCGTTTTTGCAGACCGACCATATTCTTGCCAACGCTCAGGAAGGAAAAAAACTGCCCTATCTGCTGGGGTCGGATGAAAAACATATCGGCATGCTGGAGGGGGATACTCTCTATGTCCAGGGGTCTTTGACCCCGGGCCAGATGTATGGTGTGTACCACCCCGGTGCAATCTACAAGGATCGCGATACAGGCGAGCTGCTTGGGCAGGAGGCCGTGCTCACCGGTATCGTTCGCGCTGTGGCGCGCCTGGATGGTGATCGCACCGAAGTGACTCTGACTCACAACCAGAGGGAGGTGCTGCAGGGTGACAAGGTGATGCCGCTACCCGAGCAGGAGAGTATGCCTGCCGTATTCATGCCCAAGGCGGCACCTGCCATCCAGCCGGGCTATATCGTTGACCTGCCCAGCAAGGCTCGAGGCGGTGGCAAGTTCGACGTGGTGCTCATCAACAAGGGGAGTCGGGATCAGCTGTCGGCTGGCGATGTGCTCGATATCCGTCGTCCCGGCGCTGCGCTGGTGACCAAGAACGGTACTGTCCAGTACAAAGAGCTCTCGTCGGTCTACAACAAGGTGTTTTACAGCAGCAACAAAAAGGCGCCACTGCCTTCCGAAGCGATTGCCCGGGTCATGCTGTTCAAGGTGTATGACAAGCTGAGTTACGGCCTCATCATGCAGAGCAAGGACATGGTGAGTACTGGTTATCAGGTAACTCACTTCTGACCGTGCACTATTCCGACGAGCGCCTTGCTCTCTGGCTTTCGCTGGATGCCGTCGCCGGTATCGGCCCGGTGACGGCAGCCCGTCTGCTGGAGCGGGTTGGCGGCGATATTCAGCAGCTGTTTCAGTGTGACGAAACGCAGTTGCACCAGATGGGGCTGTCGCCAGAGCAGATCCGCCAATTGCGCTGGCCATCACCTGTTATCGAGCAGAGCCTGATGTGGGCTACTCAGCGCGGCAATTCACTACTCCCGCAGGATCATCCCGCTTACCCTGCCTTGCTCAGGGAGATCCCCGCCGCCCCCTTGCTGCTCTACTGCCGTGGCGAGCTTTCTGCTTTGTCTCTCCCGCAGCTGGCGATGGTGGGTACCCGCCATCCAACCTATGCCGGCAAGGATAATGCAGCCCGTCTTTGTAGCGAGCTGGTTGGCTGCGGTTTGGCGATCACCTCGGGTCTGGCGCTTGGTATCGATGGCGTCTGCCATCAGCAGGCCCTGGCCGCCGGAGGCATGACCCTGGCGGTGTTGGGGTCAGGGCTGGATCAGCTCTATCCCAAACGCCATCACGCGCTGGCGGCGGCGATACTCGAGCGGGGCGGGGTATTGATTTCCGAGCTGGCGCCGGACAAAGGGCCGCTGGCTGAACATTTTCCCCGCCGCAACCGTATCATCAGTGGCTTATCCCTTGGCACTCTGGTGGTTGAGGCAACCGAGCAGAGTGGCTCGCTCATTACGGCGCGCTATGCGCTTGAGCAGGGCCGCGAGGTATTTGCGGTGCCCGGAGCGCCGCAAAACGGGCAGGCAACCGGGTGCAATAAATTAATTCAGCAGGGGGCCAAACTTGTGTTGAGTGCGGCCGATATAGTGGAAGAGCTGCCCGAATGGGCAGTGCGGTTGCCGGAACCGGTCGTATCATCTGAGCAATCGCATAATAGCGAATTGCCTTATGCAGATTTGTTGGATAACGTAGATTACGAGACCACAAGTGTGGATACCGTCGCCGAGCGGGCCCAGCTTCCTGTCGAAGTGGTATTAGGCAGGTTGGTAGAGCTGGAGCTGGCCGGAGCAGTCACGGCGGTCGCCGGTGGATACGTCAGAGCGAGGAGGGTGAATCATGTTTGATGTATTGATGTACCTTTTCGAGACCTACATCCACAGCGATGCAGATGTGATGGTCGAGCAGAATGAACTCACCGACGAGCTGAGCCGTGCCGGCTTCGACAAGGAAGAGATCGACAAGGCGCTGACCTGGCTGGAGCGGCTGGCCAATCTGCATGACAGCGAGCGGGAGGTCTATGTAGCCGCCAGCGCGCAAGGCTCCATGCGTATCTATGCTCCGCAAGAGCTGGCTCGTCTCAGCACCGAGTGCCGCGGTTTTCTGCTGTTTCTGGAGCAGGCTCAGGTACTTAACGCCGAGACCCGCGAGATTTGCATCGAGCGCCTGCTCGAGCTGGATAAGCCGGACATCGAGCTGGATGACCTCAAGTGGGTTGTCATGATGGTGCTATTCAACGTGCCGGGCAGTGAAAATGCCTACCAGCAGATGGAAGAGCTGGTGTTTGACGAATCAGACGGCGTCATTCACTGACAGTCCGGTGCCGCGCTGGTAGAATTCAGGCCATCTGGATTTAAAGGCGCGGCCCATGTCAAAAATCGATCACCACCTCTTTTCAGCCCACGAACATGCCTTCGAGCGCGAGCCGTGCCCGCAGTGCGGGGCCGAGCTGGTGATCCGTCAGGGCAAACATAGCCCCTTTCTCGGTTGTTCTGCCTACCCCGCCTGTGACTATATTCGTTCTCTGACGCCATCCGGCCGCGATATCGAGAAGGTGCTTGAGGGCTCTGCCTGTCCCGAATGCGGTCAGCCGCTGGCGATCAAGAAGGGGCGTTATGGTCTGTTTGTCGGCTGTACTCACTATCCGGCCTGCCAGCATATCGAATCCCTGCAGGAGAGCGACGATACCCAGATCCTCTGCCCGGAGTGTGGCAAGGGCCATCTGGTGAGCCGCACCTCCCGCTACGGCAAGCAGTTTTACTCCTGCGACGGCTATCCACACTGCAAATATGTGGTGAATGACAAGCCGGTTCCCATGCCTTGCCCGCAGTGTGGCTGGGGCATCATGGTTGAGAAAAAGGTGCGGGGAACGCTGCGCTGGGTCTGTCCGCAAAAGAAATGCGGCCATCAAAGTGAGCGGGTATAATCGCGCCGCCATAACGGAACTAAAACGTTTTCGGCGAACTTCAACCCCCCCACTTGGAGTAAGGAAATTCCCACCATGAAGAAACCCTTTGTTGCCGTACTGATGGGCTCTGACTCTGATTTCCCCGTGATGCAAGCCACCCTTGAAGTGCTCAAGTCGTTTGATATCACTGTGGAAGTCAAAGTGACTTCAGCCCACCGGACTCCGGCTGCGACCCACCAGTATGTGACCGATGCCGAGGCCCGTGGCTGTAAGGTATTTATCTGTGCTGCCGGTCTGGCTGCCCATCTGGCAGGGGCAGTTGCAGGTATCACCACGCGTCCCGTGATCGGGGTGCCCATCGATGGTGGCCCGCTGAAAGGGCTGGATGCGCTGCTCTCTACCGTGCAGATGCCGGGCGGTGTACCGGTAGCGACCGTTGCCATCGGCAAGGCGGGAGCCAAGAATGCCGGTTATCTGGCAGCTCAGCTGCTGGCTGTCGCTGACGACGAGCTGGCCGCAAGAGTGCGTGCCGAACGCCAGAAGAGCGCCGAAGAGGTGATGGCGAAAGATGCTGCCCTGCAGGCGCAGCTCAAGTAAGTTTCAAGGTGGCCGCCTGTTGCACGGTGCTTCTCTCCGGAATGCCGGGTTTGCAGCGGCGGCCATTGTGTTGATAGCAACCCAATGATGAGGCGGCAGCTGGACTGCCGCATTTTTTCTGATGCAAAACGAATTTGAACAAGCGGTTGCCGCGCTCAAGAGCGAAGGAGTGATCGCCTATGCAACCGAGGCGGTCTTCGGTCTGGGTTGTGATCCGGATTCTGAACTGGCCGTGCAGCGTCTGCTCGATATCAAGCAGCGCCCGGTGGAGAAGGGCTTGATCCTGATTGCGGCCGAACTGGGGCAACTGCTCGATTATATCGATCTGAGTCAGCTCACCGCAGAGCAGCTGGCTCGGGTTGAGGCCAGCTGGCCAGGCCCTTTTACCTGGATCATGCCTGCCAAGCCCGATACTCCCTCATGGCTGACCGGTCAGTTCGATACGCTGGCAGTGCGGGTCACGGCGCATCCGCAGGTACAAGGGCTGTGTCGGGCCTTTGGCAAGCCGCTGGTCTCTACCAGCGCCAACCAGACTGGCGAAGAGCCGGCTCGCCGCGTGGCCGATATCGGCGAACAGCTGGCAAGCAAGCTGGCCTATATCCTGCCGGGTGAGGTGGGTGGGCAAGCCAACCCCTCCGAAATCAAGGATGCCAGAAGCGGTGCAATCATCCGCCCTTCCTGAATGGCGGGCCGCTTTGCGGCCATGCCGGCGGGCTAGCCTGCCTGTAATATCACTATAAAAAATGAGCGGGACTCTGTAGATCCCGCCTGAGCTGGAGACAAGATGAGCAAACCGGATGTGGCCCGGGTCAAGGCCTTTCTGCTGCAGTTGCAGGACGAGATCTGCCGTGGCCTGGAGCAGGCCGATGGCCGCGGACACTTTGTGGAAGATGCCTGGAGTCGTGAAGGCGGTGGTGGTGGGCGTACCCGCGTGCTGCGCCATGGTGCAGTGATCGAGCAGGGTGGGGTCAACTTCTCCCATGTGTATGGGGATGCCATGCCGGCTTCTGCCACCGCTCATCGACCCGAACTGGCCGGTCGCAAGTTCGAGGCGATGGGGGTCTCTCTGGTGATCCATCCGCACAACCCCTATGTGCCGACCAGCCACGCCAACGTCCGTTTCTTCATTGCCGAGAAAGAGGGCGAAGAGCCCATCTGGTGGTTTGGCGGTGGTTTTGACCTGACTCCTTTCTATCCGTTCGAAGAGGATGTTCGCCACTGGCATCAGGTTTCTCACGACCTCTGTCAGCCGTTTGGCGCAGATATCTATCCGGAATTCAAATCCTGGTGCGATCGCTACTTCTTCCTCAAGCATCGGGACGAGACGCGTGGCGTCGGTGGCCTCTTCTTCGACGACCTGAATCGCTGGCCCTTTGCCGACAGCTTCGCCTTTATGCAGGCGGTGGGTAACGGTTACCTTGCGGCCTATCTGCCGATTATCCAGCGACGCAAAGATCTTGCCTATGGCGAGCGGGAGCGGGAGTTCCAGCTCTATCGACGCGGACGTTATGTGGAGTTCAATCTGGTGTTCGATCGGGGCACCCTGTTCGGGCTGCAAACCGGTGGCCGTACCGAGTCGATCCTGATGTCGATGCCGCCTCTGGCTCGTTGGGAGTATGACTGGCAACCGGCAGCAGGCAGTCCGGAAGCCTTGCTCTACACTGATTACCTCAAGCCACGCGAGTGGTTGTGAACGAAGGGGCCATAACGGCCCCTTTTTGTTAGCCGATATTCGACTTGTTCCTGCAGGGGAAAAACCGTTAAATCGGGAGATTGCCCTATAAAGGAACTGTTTGATGGATCGTTATCTGGTTTTTGGCCACCCGGTGCGCCACAGTAAATCCCCTTTCATTCACACCCTGTTTGCCAGACAGACCCAGCAAGAGCTGGAGTACGGGTTGGCCGAACCTACGATGGATGAATTTGCCCGCACTCTGCGGGACTTCTTTGATCGGGGCGGCAAGGGCTGCAATGTCACCGTGCCGTTCAAGGAGCAGGCATTCGCGCTGGTTGATCGGCTGAGCCCAAGGGCAAAACGGGCGGGGGCAGTCAATACCATCAAACTGACCGATGACAGTGTGCTGCTTGGCGATAACACCGATGGTGCCGGGCTGGTGGCGGATCTCAAGGCTCATGGCGTGACGTTGACCGGAAGCCGGATCCTGCTGCTGGGGGCCGGAGGCGCCGCTCGAGGTGCTCTGGCTCCACTGCTGGCCGAACATCCGGCCGAGGTGGTGATCGTCAACCGTACCCACGCCCGGGCAGAACAACTGGCTGCCGAATTCCGCGACCTGGGTAGTGTCAGCGCCCTGACGTATGAACAGCTGGCCGGTCATTTTGATCTTGTTATCAACTCCACGTCGGCCAGTCTGCAGGGTGAGCTGCCGCCGCTGGCTCCCGGTCTGATCCACGCCGATATTGCTATCTACGACATGATGTATGGTGCAACGGATACCCCCTTCATTGGTTGGGCCAAGCAACATGGCGCCCGTCAAACCATGGATGGGCTCGGCATGCTGGTCGAACAGGCTGCCGAGGCGTTTACCGTGTGGCGTGGAATCCGTCCAGGGACTAAACAGGTATTGAGAGAGTTGAAGCGTAACTTGGGGGTGATATGAACCAGGGTATTCTGTTTCCTGATCTGATGGAGTGGCAGGCTCAGGAGATGCGGGTGCATTTTCCTGCCCAGCAGATGGGGGCACTGATCAACTGTTATATCAGCCTGCGTCGGCTGGAGAAGATGACTGGTCTGGCTCTGAGCCGAGAGGATGACATCCTGCGAGCGTTCGAAAGCGTGCGTTTTGATATTGAGGATTTGGCTGAAAAACTCATTGAAGAACAATCATTTGCTGAAGATGGTGCCATCTATCTGTAGATTTTCAAAGTTTTTTTCCTTTGCAGCGGAACTTCATCGATTTTCTGCTGACTAACTTGATAGTTGAGGAAGTGCTAGCTAGTCACCTTTATAACTCCCCGGTATTCGTACTGGGGATTTTTTTATCTATTTGAAATAAAAGTATTTTTTATAAAGCAAAAACTCGTGAAACTAAATTACATAAATTACTTTCACTTTTTGCTGCTTTGCTGTACAGTTGTCTGCGTAGGGTACAGAGGTAAGATGTTCTATCTTTCAGACCTTTTATTTCACGTAATTGAATGTGGCTGAATAGCGGCCCCGATGAGTTTCTCGTCGGGGTGTTTTTTTATGCGCAGCATTTAGAGTAAAAGCTTTAATTTGTCGATGCGTTTGCTAAAATGGGGTCGATTCTTGAGGTACACCGGTCGTCTGGTGCTCGAGATTCAGCTTCTTCCCAATTTTTTGAACTTATTGTTTAAGGCTGGATGGCAGAACTGTCGTCCAGCCTCATTTTTATCCCTTCTCTGCTCGCGATGTAATTAAATTTCATTTTTTGTCGTTTTTGGTGATTTTCATCCCTGATATGGGGGCAGATATGAAAACGATATCAAAAACATGAAAGGTTAATTATCTTCGAGAATTAATTGTCTATCTATATGAATTTCAACCACTAACTCGCTCTTGCCAAGAGTGATATCTGATGTATGGGCTGGGTTGTGAGGACTGTAGGGGTCTGAAAGTCTTTCAATCAGCGGAGGGGGACTCCGCCAATTGCGAGACTAGCGAGGAGTGGATCACTCCCCGGCGGGTTCTTGCTCATCTGTTTCGATGTGAGAGTCATCGGCTCCGGCGACATACCAGTTGGTCAGGGTCTGGGCCAGTTTTTCTACCCCGATATTGCTGAGGGAAGAGAAGGCTTCAACCTGGATCTGGGAACCCAGACTGGCGACGGCCTGGCGCACCTTGATCACCTGATTGTTGCGCGGGCCGGGGCTCAGCTTGTCAGCCTTGGTCAGCAGCAGCATGACCGGCAGTTCGCGATGAGCGCTCCACTCCAGCATGTTCATGTCGGTATCTTTGAGCGGATGACGGATATCCATCAGGATTACCAGCCCTTTCAATGACTCGCGACGCTGCAGATATTCTGCCAGTGACTTTTGCCACTTGAGCTTCATTTCCAGTGGAACCTGGGCATAACCATAACCCGGCAGGTCGACCAGACGTTTGCCCGGTTCCAGCTCAAACAGGTTGATCAGCTGGGTACGGCCGGGGGTTTTACTGGTTCGGGCCAGGTTCTTGTGTTTGGTTAACGTGTTCAATGCAGATGACTTACCGGCGTTGGAACGGCCAGCAAACGCGATCTCGACACCCCCATCATTTGGCAGGTGGCGGATGTCGGGTGCGCTGGTCACAAAATGCACCTTATTGAAATTGAGAGTTTGTGTATCCAACGTAAATTCCCCATGGAGATAGAGGGTTATAGAGTTACTTTTTTGTAAAAAGGTGTAAAATGGCGTCGCTTAAACGCGTTTATTTTAACATGCCTTCAGCGGCATGGGATCTGGAAGCCTAATAACTAAAAGTTGGAACGCCATGAAGAACCTAGTCATTACTCTTGCTCTGATGGTTGGCGTAACGGGGATGGCACAAGCCAAAGGCGATGCCGCTGCGGGACAGGCCAAGGCTGCAGTTTGTGCGGCTTGTCATGGACCGGACGGAAACAGCCTGATTGATATGTACCCCAAAATTGCTGGTCAGCACGCATCATATATCAAAAAGCAGTTGGTTGAACTGAAGGCTGCCGCTTCTGGCCAAATTGGTCGGGTTGCGCCCGTTATGGGGCCGATGGCTCTGCCTTTGTCGGATCAGGACATGGATGACCTGGCGGCTTACTTCTCCAGCCAGAAAGTGACTCCGGTGGCCGTTCCTGATGACGTTGTTGCTGCAGGCAAGGCGCTTTATATGGGTGGCGACATGAGTCGCGGCCTGCCAGCCTGTACTGCTTGCCACGGGCCGCGAGGTTCCGGGGTGGAGCATGCCAAATATCCCAGTCTCTCCGGGCAGCACCCTGCCTACATCAAAACGCAGCTGACCGGTTTCCGTGCCGGTACCCGGGACAACGACCCGAATGGCATGATGCGCGACGTTGCCAAGAAGCTGACTGATCAGGATATCGATGTGTTGTCCAAGTATGTTGCCGGACTGCACTAAACTGATTGCGTTACCTGCAATGGATGAGAAACGGGGAGCTTGGGCTCCTCGTTGTTTTTCTGGTTTCCAGAACATTCTCGGTTTAATCCTCTCGTTATGTAAGAGATCTTCCATTCCTGTGGCAGGCCAAGGCTCATAGATTTGTATAAAATTTAAAATAAAAGCTATTTATCAATGGCTTATTGCTTTGTTGCGGTTTTCTGAGGCATTGGGATCTATTCAGGTAGATTGAGCGCCTTTATAGAGCTGATACATTAAGTTCAATGGATTTATCCACGGAATGGATAGCGGTTTCACAGTGGGATGCTGTGAGCACAGGATGTTTGGCATGGCGGGATGCCATGGGTTCGCAAGAACTGGCAAGGGACTGAAAGATCAGGATGGTGACCATCTCCGGAGCGGGATGGAGTTGCGGGATGCAGGCTCCCCGGCACGATGGCAGGATGCGGTCGGAACGGGTCAAACAGGCACACGCACATTCAGGAACGACCACAAGAAGGTCAGGATGACCATATAAAGATATGATGTGGCAACAAGTCGTCATGGAAGGGACAAAACAGGCTGTTTTGCCATTCAGGATGATCCTCACACAGACATATCAAGGCAGCTTCGGCTGCCTTTTTTCTTATTGGGTCATTAACCCGATCAGCCTTTCTGTGTCAAAATACCAGCAATATGCCCAGAGGATACCGATCCTGCGGTGTTCAGTGGCCCTGACGGGCCGGATTGATGCGGGATCCTGCTGATGTTCCGGTTTCACTGTTCCCCAGAATTGCATCCCGCCGGGTGAGATCATCCCGGAGTCGGGCTCAATCCAGTTATTTTTCGGAGTTATCCATTCATGTCTGCCAAACAACCCAATCGCAAGCCTGCTGGCAAGCGCAAAGAATCAGAAGCCAGTGCTCAGGAAGGTCGTGAGCGGAAACGTGCGGCCAAGCGCAAGGGCTTGAAAGCGGGCTCTCGCCAGCAAGTCGAGCAGCAGAAAGGCAAGTCAGCCGGCAAACAGGCCAAGGATCCACGTATCGGTTCACGCAAGCCGGTTGCTCTGATTGTTGAAGAGAAGGGCTCCAAGTCCACCGTATCCAAGGCGGTAAAAGAGAAGAAGCTGGTGATGACTCCGGAGCAGGAGCTGGCATCCATCGAGAATGATGACCGTCTCAATGATTTGCTGGATCGCCTCGATGCTGGTGAAACCCTGGAAGCGGCCGAGCAGGCCTGGGTTGACCAGCGGGTTGACCGCTATCAGGAGCTGATGGATGAGCTTGGCATCATCGACAACGACGAGGACGAAGAGATCGATGAAGCCTTCGAGGAGAGCGACTATGAAGAGTCGTTCCAGCCAGCTTCTGAAGATGAGTTGTGGGATCGCTTTACCCAGGTCGATTATCAGCCCGAGACCAAGCCTGAGCCGAAGAAGAAGTGATGAGTGGATGGATGCTGGCCGCCCTGTTGGGCGGCCTGATTTTGTCCGGGCTGGCCATTTATGCAGGTATGCTGCTGGCCAGGCTCCGACGCCAGCAGGCGATGCAGTGGCAGGCTATTGCAGCTCGCAATGAACGAATCCTGGAGAGCGTGCGGGTCATTGCCCATGCGGTGCAGGAGGGGCAGTGCGACTACTCCGAAGGAGCCATTCGGCTGACCAATCTGCTGGATGCGCTGCAGATCAAGGATGGGCGCCCTTTTGCCAGCGAATTTCCCGGTCTCTACGGGTTATACGAGAAGGTGAAGGATATGCCGACCCATGAGGCGCGGCGTGCACTCAAGCGCAATGAAGTGATGAAGATGGATCTCGAGCGCAGCGGTTATGAGGCCGAGCTGGAAGCCCAGATCCTCAAGGATGTGGCACAACTGAAGGATTTTCAGTTAAGCCTATAAGCCATTGATAACAAAAAGAGAGGAAGCGAGCGTGCAAGCAGGACAGATTGTGTGGGATCAGGCCCTGATCGAAAAATATAACTACAGCGGCCCGAGATATACCTCCTATCCCACGGCACTGGAGTTCAACGAGAACTTCGGTTATCCGGATTTTGTTCGTGCTGCCGGGCAGTACCCCGAGCGTCATCTTTCTCTCTACGTTCACATCCCCTTCTGCCACAAACTCTGTTACTACTGTGGCTGCAACAAGGTCATAACCCGTCATCAGCACAAGGCTGACGAGTATCTCGACTATCTCGAACGGGAGATCAAGGCGCAGGCTCCGCTATTCAAACAGCGGCTGGTGACCCAGCTGCACTGGGGCGGTGGCACTCCTACCTATCTCAATGAAAGCCAGACCCGGCGTCTGATGGCCATGCTGCGTGAGCACTTCCATTTTGCCGATGAGGGCGAATTCAGTATCGAAGTCGATCCGCGCGAGATAGAACTTTCGATGCTGGATGTGTTGCGAGAAGTCGGTTTTAACCGTATCAGCCTCGGCGTGCAGGACTTCAACAAGGATGTGCAGGTTGCCGTAAATCGCGAGCAGGATAACGACTTCATTCGCGCCATGCTGGAACGAGCCAGAGAGCTGGGCTTTCGCTCAACCAATCTCGACCTGATCTATGGTTTGCCGCATCAGAACAAGGAGAGCTTCCACCATACGCTGGAAGAGGTGCTCAAGACGGATCCGGCGCGCCTCTCCATCTTCAACTATGCCCATCTGCCCAGCCGCTTTGCTGCGCAGCGCAAGCTGAAGGAAGACGATATGCCTGCTCCGCAGGAGAAGCTGGCCATGTTGCAGGGGACTATCGCGTTCCTTACCGGTCGCGGTTACCAGTTCATCGGCATGGATCACTTTGCCAAGCCGGATGATGAGCTGGCTGTGGCACAACGTGAAGGCAAGCTGCATCGCAACTTCCAGGGCTATACCACCCAGGGGGATTGCGATCTGCTTGGGCTGGGCGTCTCCTCCATCAGCATGATCGGCGATGCCTACTCGCAGAATCAGAAAGAGCTCAAAACCTATTACGGTCAGGTTGAGGAGTTGGGGCATGCGCAATGGAAAGGGTGCTCGCTCAATCAGGATGACTTGATCCGCCGTGAAGTGATCAAGCGGCTTATCTGTGATTTTCGTTTGAATCTCACCACCATTGAGCAGACATTTGGCTTGGATTTCAAAGAGTACTTCGCCGAGGATCTCAAGCTGCTGCAGACCTTTATCGATGATGGGCTGGTGCGCATGACTGATGCCGGGCTTGAGGTATCTTCCACAGGGCAGCTGTTGATCCGCAATATCTGCATGTGCTTCGACGTCTACCTGCGCAACAAGGCTCGCCAGCAGCAGTTCTCTCGCGTGATATAAGTTTTTGTTTGCAGCTCAGAAAACAGAAAAGGGCGCCATCAGTGGCGCCCTTTTCATATGTAGTGTGCTTGAACTGTGACTCAGGGTGGTTTTGGCAAGAAGGCGCTGCGATGGGGCAAGCAATTGCCCGGTGAAACGCAGATAAAAAGATGGGGGCGACTTGCGTCGCCCCCGGTAGTCGTATCGCTCTAATCCTTGAACGAAGTTGCTCCCTGCAATCCCTGACTGTTTACCTCTTCCTTTAGGTTTCCCCTTCCCAATCCTTTGGGGTGTCCTTTAGCCATCTTGGCCTGACGAGTCATCCTGTCCCGTCGCACTTTCTCCGTCCTGGGAGGTGTCCTTTGCCACGTCCTGTGACTAGTCCATTTGCCCAACCCTGGCAGCCAGTCTTCCTGACCGACTTCATTGCGTCCGTGCATGAGTAACTATAAGGATTTTCCGAGAGGCGACAATGGCAAGTTGGAAAACGTTTTTGTGTTGATAGTTAACGAAAGCAATCTCTTTCGATTTATTTGATATAAAACATTGTGTTATTGAAGCTTGCTACTATTTTTAATACGTTATCTTCCGATTATTTCGAGAACATTTTGAGCGCATTGCTCACATATTTAATGGCTGATCTCTTACGCGGCATTATGGTTGCTTTAGAAACAAATATGTCGTCCTGATGGTGATGTCTTTCACCAGCAGGAAAAGGGGAATTTGGGCAAGAAAAGGCGGGGTCAGAAGCGCTGATTGAGGCGCTCGTAGATGGTCTGACGCTCTTCCGGAGTGAGCGAAGAGAAGTAGTGGGTAAAGAGGCGCAGCAGCAGAGATTTGTTCATGCCGTCCTGCTGGGTCAGATTGCCCAACTCATCGATGGCGACGGTACTCATGGAGAAGGTCGCCTTCTTGTAACTGGGCTTGAGGTGTTCACCGCTCTCGATGAAGGCCAGTGCCGTCAGGGCTTCGTCCCGGTGCAGGTTCAGCTCCAGACTGACAACCTTGGGCTTGCCTTTGGCGTAGAACTCCGCATCTTCGATAAACTCGTCGACGGTAAAGTTCTTCTGGTGATGAAGCTGGTGCTTCTTCTTCAAATCGGCCAGACCCATCTCACACCCCCACTTGCAGGAACTCTTTGGCAATGGCTCGGATCTCTTCGGCGGACTTGCCATCCGGCTCGATCTCCATCACCGACAGCCCCTTCTCCTCGCTGTCGTCGTAGACGTTGCGGCCATAGGTGATGGCATTGAGCACATCTACCCCAAAGGAGGAACAAACCTCTTTCGCTTCCAGAATGCGTTTCACCTGATTGGGCAGGGAAGGGCACTGGGTTAGTACAACAGCTGCATTGAGGGTCGGGTTGACCATCTTGCAGGTGGTGATGAGATCTTCCATATGGGGCAGGGTCTTGAGATCCCGACGTTTAGGGCGCAGCGGTATAAGAGCGTGGGTGGCGACTGCCATGGTAGAACGTAGCGCCCGGTTGTCTTGTCCACCACAGTCAACGATGACGTAGTCGTAGCGGTTTTTCAGGCTGAGCAGGTCGTTGCGGATATTGCCGTAGAGCTGGACGCAGTTGATTTGTGGCAGTTCCGGATTGTCGTTGCGCTCCTGGATCCAGTCGGAGGTGGTGCGCTGGGGATCGCAGTCGACCAGCAAAACTTCCCCCTGAAACTGGGATCTGAGGTAGACCGCCAGATTTTGCGCCAGGCAGCTCTTGCCACTCCCTCCTTTTTCTCCGCCCACCAACAAGATCATGACGTTCCCCTATCCATGAGAAAACCGCTGTTTTCAGTATAGGAGGGGCTGCTCTCATAACAAGGCAGGAGGTGGTTTGCCTCCCGCCCAATCTATCAGTAGTGCTGACTACCGCCGCTGGAGCGGCACACATAGTCGGGTACCAGCGTCTGGGGAGCCTTGTCGACATGGCATACCACCATGGGCATGGCCGGGGCTCCTTCTGCCTGCGTGAGGCTGGGTACGAGAGGCAGCAACAGGGTTGCGAACAGCAGCATGGACTTCATTTTCATAACAACTCCTTGGTAACACCATTCATACGTGATCTGGATCACTTTTTGAGTTAAGCCGAGGTTCGACCCAGCGCAAGGAAGAGCGAATAAATTCAGCCAATGAAAAAACTCTCAAAATGAACCTGACGTCAGGCTCTGAATGTCTGGCGGCCAAGATGCTGACTTTGTGCATATTAATGAGCAACAGATAGCTGGGCGGTAATGATATGAGCCGCAGTGCGACCAAGCTGGCGTGAATGCCATGATCTGGGACAAGAAAACAATTATGCAGAGTGAGAAGGATGGGTGACTTTTTATTTATTGGTTAGAGGCGATGAGAGGGTGACATTATTCATAATAGTGCATGGTAAATTCACAGAATATTTTCCATTTAACTTAACCGATTGAAATTAATGATATTGTCCTTTTGTTTCTATCCATCTGGAGAGTGGCGACATGAATGAAATGGCTTTCAATATGAAATATAAAGGGCTTTTTTTAAGTATGTATGCGGGCTTGGTGAATAAGAGAATGTGGGATCTGTTACCCCTATCAAAGATCTTTTCATGAATTTATTCAGTTCTGGGTGAATGTGATCAATCTCTAAGTTTGCAGTGATTGGCAGGTCTAACCTCGCTCTCGAAAGGCAAGGGCAGGATAGAACATAAGCCGATTACCCTACATAAAGAATATCCCGCCTTAGCCACGAGCATGAATAGAAGGAATCTATTCAATCACTCGCAGGGACCACTGCTAGACGGAATATAATCATGAGCAAATTTTATGTAGGTTCTGAAGTTGGCCAATTGCGCCGTGTCATGTTGCACCGCCCCAACCTCAGTCTGAAGCGTCTGACCCCTTCCAACTGCCAGGATCTGCTGTTCGATGACGTCCTGTCTGTTGAACGCGCCGGTCAGGAGCACGACAAATTCGCTCAGGTACTGCGCGATCAGAATGTCGAAGTTTTCCTGCTGACCAATCTGCTGGCCGAGACCCTGGATGTGCCGGAAGCCAAAACCTGGCTGCTGCAACATCAGGTCTCCGACTATCGCCTCGGTTCTTCTTTTGCCAACGACGTGCGCTGCTTCCTGGCTGACATGCCGCACCGCGAACTGGCCCGCATTCTCTCCGGCGGCCTGACCTACTCCGAGATGCCCTACAGCGGCGTCAACATGGTAGTAGGCATGCACGCACCGACCGATTTCATCATCGAGCCGCTGCCCAACCATCTCTTTACCCGTGACACATCCTGCTGGGTTTACGGTGGCGTCTCCATCAACCCGATGGCCAAACAGGCTCGTCGCCGTGAAACCAACCATGTGAAGGCCATCTACCGCTGGCACCCGATGTTTGCCGGTCAGGACTTCATCAAGTACTTCGGTGACGAGGAGCGCGACTACGACAACTCCACCATCGAGGGTGGCGACGTACTGGTTATCGGCCGCGGCGCCGTGCTGATCGGCATGTCCGAGCGCACCACCCCGCAAGGTGTCGAGCACTTGGCTCGCAGCCTGTTCAAACATGGTCAGGCCAAGCAGGTCATCGCCATGGAGCTGCCGAAACACCGCAGTTGCATGCACCTGGATACCGTCATGACCCACATGGATGTCGACACCTTCTCCGTCTATCCGGAAGTCATCCGCAAGGACGTGCAGTGCTGGAGCCTGACTCCGGGCGGTGCTACCGGCATGAACATCAAGGAAGAGGGTTACTTCGTCACCGCTATCGAGAAAGCACTGGGCGTAGATCAGCTGAAAATCATCACCACTGGCGGTGACAGCTTCGAAGCCGAACGCGAGCAGTGGAACGATGCTAACAACGTGCTGACCGTACGTCCCGGCGTGGTGGTGGGTTACGAGCGCAATACCTACACCAACGAGAAATACGACAAGGCCGGTATCACAGTTCTCTCCATCCCGGGTGACGAACTGGGCCGTGGCCGCGGCGGCGCACGCTGCATGAGCTGCCCGATGGAACGCGACAGCATCTGATGAGACGGCGTGGCGCTGGCAGAAGTTGGCGCCACACAGAACCAAACTCGAGATTAACCACTATGAAAAAACCAACTGTCGTCGTCGCTCTGGGTGGCAATGCTCTGCTCCGTCGTGGTGAGCCCCTTGAAGCGGATATCCAGCGCAAGAACATCGCAACTGCCGCCAAAACCATCGCCCTGATCGCTCAGGAGTACAACGTGGTGCTGGTGCATGGCAACGGCCCGCAAGTCGGCTTGCTGGCCCTGCAAAACAGTGCCTACACCAAGGTCTCCCCCTATCCGCTGGATGTGCTGGGTGCCGAGTCCCAGGGGATGATCGGCTACATGCTGATTCAGGAGCTCAAGAATCTGATGCCGAGCCGCAACGTCACCGCGCTGCTGACTCAGGTGCAGGTTGATCCCAAGGATCCGGCCTTCGCCAATCCGACCAAATATATTGGCCCTGTCTACGAAGAAGCGGAAGCCCGCACCTTGGCAGAAGAGAAGCACTGGGTGGTCAAGGCTGACGGCAAGTTCTTCCGCCGCGTAGTGCCGTCCCCGCTGCCCCAGCGCATCGTCGAAGGCGACGCCATCGAAACCCTGATTGCCCAGGGCCACCTCATCATCTGTACCGGTGGTGGCGGCATCCCGGTGACCTGGGATGGTCAGAGCCTGACCGGTATCGAAGCGGTCATCGACAAGGATATGTCTGCCGCCTATCTGGCCAAGCAGATCAAGGCTGATGCCCTGCTGATCCTGACCGATGCCGATGCCGTCTACCTGGATTGGGGCAAACCGACCCAGCGTCCGCTGCGAGTCACCAGCCCGGACGAGCTGGCCGGGGTCAAGTTCGACGCAGGTTCCATGGAACCGAAAGTCGAAGCCTCTTGTGAATTTGTCAAAGCGACCGGCGGCATGGTCGGCATCGGCTCTCTGGAAGATGGCCTCGCCATCCTCAAGGGTGAAGCCGGTACCAATATCGTCGCCACCCGTACCGTGAATGCGTAGTTACAAATCTGTACTGAAGAATGCGTAGTCAACACTACTGCCTAAATTGGTCTGAACAAATATAGAGAGAACTCATCATGGCTTTTAATCTGCGTAACCGTAACTTCCTGAAACTGCTGGACTTCACCCCGCGCGAAATCCAATACATGATCGATCTGGCCATCGACCTGAAGAAAGCCAAATACGGTGGCTACGAGCGCAAGCATCTGGTCGGCAAGAACATTGCTCTGATTTTCGAGAAGACCTCCACCCGTACCCGTTGTGCGTTTGAAGTGGCGGCCTTCGACCAGGGCGCGCAAGTTTCCTACCTTGGCCCAAGCGGTTCCCAGATCGGTCATAAGGAGTCCATGAAGGACACCGCCCGGGTACTGGGTCGCATGTATGACGGTATCGAATACCGTGGCTACGGTCAGGAGATCGTGGAAGAGCTGGGTGCCTACGCCGGTGTACCGGTCTGGAACGGCCTGACCAACGAATTCCACCCGACCCAGATCCTGGCAGACTTCATGACCATGCTGGAGCACGGCAAGGGCAAGCGTCTGGATCAAATCAAGTTCGCCTACCTGGGTGATGCCCGCAACAACATGGGTAACTCCCTGATGGTCGGTGCCGCCAAGATGGGCATGGACATTCGTCTGGTTGCGCCGAAAGCCTTCTGGCCGGAAGAGGAGCTGGTTGCCAAGTGCCGCCTGATCGCCGAAGAGACCGGCGCACGCATCACCCTGACCGAAGATGTGAAAGAGGGTGTGCTGGGCACTGATTTCCTCTACACCGATGTTTGGGTATCCATGGGTGAAGCGAAAGAAGCCTGGGATCAGCGCGTCAAACTGATGACTCCGTATCAGGTCAACATGGATGTCATCAACGCCACCAAGAACCCGGATGTGAAGTTCATGCACTGCCTGCCGGCGTTCCACAACGACGAGACCACCATGGGCAAGGAAGTGGCTGACAAATATGGCATGAAAGGTCTGGAAGTGACCGAGGACGTGTTCGAATCCGAGCACAGCATCGTGTTCGACGAGGCCGAAAACCGGATGCACACCATCAAGGCAGTGATGGTTGCTACGCTGGGCGACTAAGGTCGCAGTAGTGGTGCCGGGGGGTGACCCCCGGCTTTTCGACCATGTGACAGCGGCATAATACCTCTAACCCTACAACCCGCAGCCTGCATGGATACCACACCCACAGAAGGAAGCTGGACCATGACCAAATTCAAGTTCCCGTCAGCCTACACGATACTGTTTGTGCTGATCGCCCTGGTGGCCGCCCTGAGCTGGATAGTGCCGGCCGGCAAATATGAGATGACCATGAACGAAGCCCTCGGCAAAGAAGTGCCGGTGGCCGGTACCTACAAGCTGGTGGATGGCAATCCGCAAGGGATTGTCGATGTATTGCTGGCACCGATCGACGGTCTTTATAACCACGAAACCTATCAGGCAGGGGCCATCGACGTCTCCCTCTTTATCCTGATCATCGGTGGTTTTCTTGGCATTGTGACCAAGACAGGCGCTATCGATGCCGGTATCGAGCGCGTGACCGACCGCCTGCGCGGCCGTGAAGAGTGGATGATCCCGATCCTGATGGCGCTGTTCGCCGCAGGCGGCACCATCTACGGGATGGCCGAAGAGTCGCTGCCGTTCTACACCCTGCTGGTACCGGTGATGATGGCTGCCCGCTTCGACCCGGTGGTGGCTGCTGCAACCGTGTTGCTGGGCGCCGGTATCGGTACTCTCGGTTCCACCATCAACCCGTTTGCGACCGTTATCGCTGCCAACGCGGCCGGTATCTCCTTCACCGACGGTATCTGGCTGCGTGTCGCCATGCTGGTGGCTGGCTGGCTGATCTGCGTTGCCTACGTCATGCGTTACGCCAAGATGGTGCGCAACGACCCGAGCAAATCTCTGGTGGCTGACAAGTGGGATGAAAACCGTGCCCATTTCCTTGGCAACAAGAGCGACCAGATGCTGGAGTTCACCCTGACCCGTAAAATCGTGCTGGGTATCTTCGTCGCCGCCTTCGCCGTGATGATCTATGGTGTGGCCGTGCTGGGCTGGTGGATGGCGCAGATCTCCGGCGTCTTCCTGGCTGCCGCCATCATCGTCGGTATCATCTCCCGCATGAGCGAAGAGGAGCTGACCTCCAACTTCATCGATGGTGCCCGCGACCTGCTGGGTGTGGCCCTGATCATCGGTATCGCTCGCGGTATCGTGGTGGTAATGGACAACGGCATGATCACTCACACCATTTTGCACAGTGCAGAAGGGATCGTGACCGGCCTCTCCACCGTGGTGTTCATCAACGTGATGTTCGTGCTGGAAGTGGTGCTCTCCTTCCTGGTGCCGTCCTCCTCCGGTCTGGCCGTGCTGACCATGCCGATCATGGCGCCGCTGGCCGACTTCGCCAACGTGGGCCGCGAGCTGGTGGTGACTGCTTACCAGTCTGCCTCCGGTCTGGTAAATCTGGTGACCCCGACCTCCGCCGTGGTGATGGGCGGTCTGGCCATCGCCAAGGTGCCCTATGTGCGCTACCTGAAGTGGGTGGCTCCGCTGCTCGGTATCCTGACCGTGCTGATCGTGGCCTGCCTGAGCCTGGGTGCCATGCTCTAATCCAGAGACAAGATAACGCTGAAGACGGGAGCCACGGGCTCCCGTTTTTTATGGACGCAATAAGAGATGGGCACAAAGTAGCGGCCAACAAAAAGGCGACCAGTGGGTCGCCTCAGTGCATTTGAGGGAGAGGGCTTAGCGGGCCTGCTCCAGCGTGCGCACCACGGCGGCGTGGGCCTGACGGGTACGGCTGATATGGCGCGGCGCGACCAGCACCACGTCGTTGCCGGCCACGGCGCCCATGATCTCGGGATTGGCGTTGCGATCGAGCAAGCGGGCCACCACGGTGGCGGCACCCGGAGTGGTGTGGATCAGCACCATCTGCTGGTTGTGTACCACTTCGCGCACCATGTCGTGGATCGAGCGGGTGCTGCCGGCGGGCTCCAGCTGCTCGTCGACCAGGGTGTAGACTTTCTTGCCGTTGGCATTCTGCGCCTTGGCGACGCCGAGACGGCGCAGCAGGCGGGAGATGGTGGACTGGCTGATGTCGGCAAAGCCCCGCTCCGACAGCTCGCGGCGGATCTCTTCCTGAGTGCTGTAGCAGTGCTGGCCGATGATCTGGCGACAGGCATCCAGCTGGGCCAGATCGGGCTCTTGGGCAACGGGACGGCTGAGGGTTTTGACCACGGCGACTTCCTTTGACGATGATCGGAGATGAGCGCTCGATATCTGCCAAATTTGCTGCTTGTTAGCGGAAAATCGGGGCAATCGTGTGATTGGCAGAGAATGAGCGGGCCTTACCATATTGGATGGCAAATTATAGCCGACTGGGAATTTGGTGATGTGACAGGGTTCAAAAATGGGCCCCTTGGGGCCCATGTGGATATCTTTTGAGTCTGGCTATCAGTAGCGTTCGCTGACGATGTCCTGAGTGAAGGACTTCTCGCAGTATTTGCACTTCATCCGCACCGCGCCTTTCACCTCGCGTACCCGGAAGTAGCTCTCAACCGGTTCGTTGTGGGAGATGCAGTTGGAGTTGGGGCAGTGGAACACCCCGGCGATGAACTCTGGCAACTCCAGCTGATGCTTCTTCACCACATTGAAGTCTTCGATGATGTTGACGGTCGCTTTCGGGGCGAACAGCGCCAGCTGGTTGGCTTGCTGCTCGGTCAGGCGGGTGTTCTCGATCTTGATGAGATCCTTTTTGCCGAGCGCGCCGGATTTCAGGTTGAAGCCGACGGTGATCCGCTCCTGGGTCTCCACCAGCTGGAACAGCTTGAGGATCTTGATGCCCTGGCCGGCGGGGATGTGGTCGATGACGGAGCCGTGACGGATGGCTTCGACTTGCAGTTGGTTCTTGTCAGACATGTTGTTCCCCTTTCCCTTAGACAGTTTCGTTCAGTACCAGTGCCAGCAGTGCCTGGCGTGCATAGACCCCGTTCTCCGCCTGCTGGAAGTAGTAGGCGTGGGGGGTCTTGTCGACCGCCACATCGATCTCGTCGACGCGGGGCAGGGGATGAAGGATCTTCATGGTGGGCTTGGCCCCTTCCAGGGTCGCCAGCTCCAGGATGAACTTGGCGGCCATGTGCTTGTATTCGGTCTCGTCGAAGCGCTCTTTCTGGACGCGGGTCATGTAGAGGATATCCAGCTCCGGCATTACCTCTTCCATGGTCTCGTGGATGCTGAACTGAATGCCCTTCTCTTCCAGCTCTTCGCAGATGTAGTCCGGCATCGCCAGCGCTTCCGGGGAGATGAAGAAGAAGCGGCAGTTGAACAGGCTGAGAGCCTGCGCCAGCGAGTGGACGGTGCGGCCGTACTTGAGGTCACCGACGAAGGCGACGTTGAGGCCGTCCAGCTTGCCCTGGGTCTCGCGGATGGAGAAGAGGTCGAGCAGGGTCTGGGTCGGATGCTGGTTGGATCCGTCGCCGCCGTTGATGACCGGCACGCGGGAGAACTCGGAGGCGAGGCGGGCAGCCCCCTCTTTCGGATGACGCATCACCACCGCATCGGTGTAGGAGCCGATGATCTTGATGGAGTCAGCCAGGGTCTCGCCCTTCTTGGCGCTGGTGTTGCCACCGTCGGCGAAGCCGATGATGTTGCCGCCGAGGCGCTGCACAGCGGTCTCGAAGGAGAGGCGGGTGCGGGTGGAGGCTTCGAAGAAGCAGCTGGCAACCAGCTTGTCTTTCAGCAAGCGGGTGTCGGGCTCGGCCTTCAACCGTTGTGCGGTTGAGACTACCAGTTCCATTTCAGACCGGGTCAGGTCCGTGATGGAGATGACATGTTTCTTGTAGAGTGGATTGGTCATCGTCTGCATTCCCTTTGACATCATTGGAGGTTTTTCGGGCACAAAAAAAAGCCCCTGGAAACAGGGGCTTTTTTTAAAAATAACTGGGGAACATCGGGTCGGAAACCGGAAACAACGGGGCCGCTCTGGTGTGCTCCACCCGTTTGCAAAGCTGTTTTTTTCATCAAAAACGGCATCTTCCTGTCCCGACCTTGTTCAAAACCGGACAGATTATAGGGCTGCATTTTTAATTGTCAAAATTTTATTTTCCATGCCTGTTTTGGCCTGAAAAACGTTTAAGTTGCGCGAACGGGACGGCAAACCCACACCTGATGCACTGCTTGCAACGGCTCGCCATCGCGGGCCATGGCACGCAGATAACCGAGTCTGTGGTGCCCCTCCAGCAAGCAGAAGGGGTGGGGCAGGGGATGGCCATTCGGGTAGCTGGCTCCCGCTTCCGGCGCCAGCACGATGACCGGCTCGGGCCAGCTCCCTTCGCTCAGCATCTTCTCGCCGAGCCAGGAGCGACGGACATAACGATTGCTGCGCAGCATCTCGCCCCAGCGCTCGATTACCTCCATATGGCGGGAGTCTATCTGCTCGATAATCTGCGCGGTGGGCCAGCTTTCGCATGCGAACTGGTGGCTGGCGAGATTCGATAAAGCTCCAGTTGGACTCAAAACCGCGCCAATGACGGTAAATCCACTGGGAAAGCACATTTTCGGGGATGAAGGGCACCAGCGGGGCGACCCGGGCCAGGTAGTCGGGCAGGGACTCTGTTTTGCGTTCGTCCCTGAAGTTGAGGGGCGCAAGTTGTTGTAGCAGTCGGTAATTGAGCATAAGCAGCCTCCCGGTACCTGCTTTCACCCTACCCCCATTTATGCCCCATTCCTACCCCGCTGAGTCTGGAAATACAGCAAGTTACTCCTCGTTGCTGCACAAATCGGCGCGACTTGTTCGGGATTTGTGCAATCGCATTAAAAGTGTGAAAAAAGCCTTTACCTTTGAAACCCGCTTTGTATACTACGCCTCGTTTGTTGCAGGGGCGTAGTTCCAATTGGTAGAACAGCGGTCTCCAAAACCGATGGTTGCGGGTTCGAGTCCTGCCGCCCCTGCCATTTAATTCAAGAAAAGCCAGCTCATCGAGCTGGCTTTTCGCTTTCTGGCGTTTGCCACTCTCCCCGCTAGCTCTCTTTCTTGCCGTTTGCCTCTGCCACATCTGTCAATTGAGGCCTCTCTACCCCTGTGCTACACCTTGCTTCTTGTCAGATGGTGCCCTGTTGCCCGGCGTCTGTACTGCATCCGGTTGGCCTGAGGCGCTTCAATCCAAGGAGACAGATCGATGAACAAAGCGGTGGAGACTCGTCACAATCACACCCACGCCGGCGGCTGGGTACCCCGGGATCAGGTGCATGTGGAGCGCTGGGTGCAGCGGTTGCGGCAGGCGGTTACCCGTCAGCCCCGCCCGCTGGTGGCACCGATCGCCGAGCTGAAGGCGCTGGTCGAACAGGAGCCGGCGCTGCATCTGCAGGCGCAGGCGATGTTTGACGAGGCGTGGCAGCACAAGCACAGAACCCCGCTCGGTCAGGTCGAGGTGCGCAGCTTCGAAGAGTTTCTGCTGCTGCTCAACGGCATCATGACCACGGCGCCGGAAGCCTATCAGGATGTGCAGAGCCACGAGCCGGCCGGGCTCATCGGCTTTCCCATCAATGCCCTGCTCAACTGGCCCATGGCGACGGCTGCCGGTTACGGCTTCTTTGCCAACGAGCTGGTGAACCAGCAGCTGCGCAAGATCCTCGGCTACTGGGCCAATTTCCTGCAAAGTCCGGCCTCCCGCTATGTGCTGACCGAGTCGGTCAGTCCGCTCGATCGTCAGACCCTGATTGTCCCCTGGCTGGGTGACGTGGCGAAACGGGAGATGGTCAAGGTGGCGCAGGGGGCGCTCGGTGCCGGAGACAACCCCACACCGGACAGCTTCGAGGGGATCTTCCACTCCACTCCGGGTGCCGAATATGAAGGGTTTGCCAGCTGGGACGACTTCTTCACCCGCCGCTTTCGCCCCGGCGTGCGGCCGGTAGCTGCCCCCGACGATGACAACGTGATCGCCAACGCCTGCGAATCGGCCCCGCTGCAGGTGGCCAAAAGAGTGCGCCGGCAGGACTCCTTCTGGCTCAAGGGGCAGCCCTACTCGCTGGACAACCTGCTCGACTTCGACCCGCGCGCCGCCCAGTTCGAGGGGGGCACCATCTATCAGGCCTTCCTCAGTGCCCTCAGTTATCACCGCTGGCACAGCCCGGTGAGCGGTACGGTGCGCTCGGTCAAGGTGGTCAACGGCAGCTACTACCTGGCCAACCGCCATCAGGGTTTTGGCAACCTCGACGGCGCCGACCCGAGCGCCCCCAACCAGTCGCAACCCTTCCTCACCGCGGTGGCGACCCGCGCCCTGATCTTTATCGAGGCGGACAACCCCAAAATCGGTCTGATGTGTGTGGTGCCGGTCGGGATGGCCGAAGTGTCGAGCTGCGAGGTGACGGTGCAGCCGGGGCAGCGGATCGAGAAGGGTGAACAGCTCGGGATGTTCCACTTCGGTGGCTCCACCCACTGCCTGCTGTTCCGCCCCGGGGTCGAGCTGGAGTTCGATTTCTATGGCCAGCAGCCGGGGCTGGAGGCGACCAACCTGAGGATCAATACGGCGCTGGCGCGGGTCAAATAACCCAGCCGCCGGACAGTAAAAGGCCGCCCTTGGGCGGCCTTCTTATTTGCGCATCAGCTGGCGCCGACCTGCGTCTTGAGGGTTTCCACCAGCCGCTGGTGGCGGGCGGGGAGCGGCCACTCGGCGCGGTAGATCAGCCAGAGGGTGTCGATCACCTCGATCCGGCTCTGGAGCACCCGGATCTTCTCCTGTTGGGCAAAGGCGGTGACGGCGAAGCGGGGCAGCACGGTAAAGCCGAGGCCACGGGCGACCGGCTCCAGGATCAGGCCGATCTGGTTGGTAAAGCCGCGCAGCGGGATCTCGTCGAAGCGCTGGCCGGGGTAGCGCCGTCCCAGCAGGCGTTGAGCCATGCTGCGGCCATCCGGGTGATCGATAAAGCCGAGCTGACAGAGGTGCTGCCAGCTCTGCTCCTCGCCGTCGTTGGGCACCACCAGACAGAGGGGCTCGCGGGCGAAGGGCTCGGCGGCGATGCTGGGGTGCTCCGGCGGTTGATCCACCAGTCCCAGATCGCTGCGCCCTGCCAGTACCGCCTGCACTATGTCGGGGGTGGGGGCAAAGCGGTGCTGGATGGTGAGTCCGGGGTGCTCCTGTTGCTGGTCGAGCAGCAGGGGATAGAGCAGCAGGCCGATGCTGCCGGGGGTGGTGAGGGTGATGGCGCCGCGGTGAGGATCGTCGTCAGAGAGACGGGCTCGCAGCTGTTCGGCGGCCTGCTCCTGCTGGCGGGCGAAGTCGAGCAGCACCAGCCCGCGCGGGGTGAGCTCCAGCAGACGGGGCTTGCGCAGCAGCAGGGGGCCGAATTCGGCCTCGAGGCGCGAGATATGCTGACTGACGGCGGCCTGAGTGAGATCCAGCCGATCGGCGGCACGGGTAAAACTGCCGGTTTCATGCACCACCAGCAGGGTGTGGAGCCAGAGTGGATTAACCATAAATTTAATTTATGCCTTCCATTAGTTTGACCTTATTTTTCATTATGGCGCCTCTTCCTATCATGTCACCTGTTTCCCACACACAATTTCAAGGTGACTTATGACTTACCCGCGCAACTTCTCCCACATCGGCATCACGGTGACTGACCTCGACAAGGCAGTCGAGTTCTATACCAAGGTGATGGGCTGGTATCTCATCATGCCGGCGACCACCATCAGCGAGGATGACTCCGCCATCGGCGTGATGTGCAACGACGTATTTGGCCCGGGCTGGGGCTCCTTCCGCATCGCTCATCTCTCCACCGGCGACAAGATCGGCATCGAGCTGTTCGAGTTCCCCAACAGCGAGCAGCGCGAAAACAACTTCGAATTCTGGAAGACCGGGGTGTTCCACTTCAGTGTGCAGGATCCGGATGTCGAGGGGCTGGCGGCGCGCATCGTCGCGGCGGGCGGCAAGCAGCGGATGCCGGTGCGCGAGTACTATCCGGGCGAGAAGCCCTACCGCATGGTCTACATGGAAGATCCCTTCGGCAACATCATCGAGATCTACAGCCACAGCTATGAGCTGACCTACTCCGCCGGTGCATATCAGGGGTAAGTGACAGGCCGCCTTCGGGCGGCCTGCTGCTTTGTTGTGGTGATGGTCAGTAGCATGGAATAGCGATCTTGCTCACACGGATAGCGGCTTCTGTTGTTGATAGATGTAAAAGTATACAGATTCACTAAAGTCTGTTCAGAGAGTGGCCGATAGCCTCTATTACATCAGGGTCTTTCCCTGCTTCGTCACAACAACAAGGATCTGTCGTCATGACCCTCTCTTTGCGCGGCAAGCTGCTGGCAACCAGTCTCGGGGTGGTGCTGCTGATGGCATCACTGCTCGGCATCGTTGCCTTTCACACCCTCAAATCCCGCACCATGAGCGCCATCCAGAGCGAGGCGGTCAACTATGGTCACGCCTACTCGGTCGCCATCGGCGACTGGATGGCGGATCGCAAGAACACGGTGCACGCGCTGGTGAACCTGATCGCCGACAACCCGCAGGCCGAGCTGGTGCCGCACCTGAAGCAGGCCTACACCTCGGGCGGCTTCGGCCTCACCTACTTTGGTTCCACCCAGGGGGTGATGACCCGCCAGGACCCTTCCCTCAACACCGGCAACTATGACCCGCGCGAGCGCCCCTGGTATCAGGATGCGGTGAAGGCGGGGCAGCTCATCGTCACCGCTCCCTATGTCAGTGTCACCATGCAGAAGCTGGTGGTGACCCTCTCCGAGCCGGTGCGCCATCAGGGCGAGCTGGTCGGCGCCGTGGGGGCCAACCTGGCGCTCGACAAGCTGATCGACGAGGTGCTGGCGATGCAGGTGCAGGGCGAGGGGTATGCCATGCTGCTCGACAGCAGCGGCCTCATCGTTGGTCACCCCAACAAGGAGCTGGCGCTCAAGCAGATTGGCGAGCTCTCCCCCGATCTGTCGGCGGCCACCTTCCAGCAGTGGGGCCGCGAGAACAACGAACTGCACGCCGCTACCCTCGACGGGCGCGACGTGCTGCTGGCGGTACAGCCGGTGGCGGGCACCGACTGGCTGCTGGCGATGGTGATGTATCGTGACGTGCTGGAGGCGCCGCTCGCCTCCCTGTTGTGGCAGCTGGTGGGGCTGACACTGCTGCTGATGCTGGTGTTCAGCGCCCTCCTCACCGCCATGTTCAAATATCTGTTTGCCGATCTGGGCCGGGTGGCCGGTGCGCTGCACGACATCGCTCACGGCGAGGGGGATCTCACCGTCCATATCGACACCCGCAGTCAGGATGAGGTGGGTCAGCTGGCGCGCAACTTCAACCAGTTCGTGGCCCGGCTGCACGGCATTGTCAGCCGGTTGCGGGATGTCACCGTCGAGCTGGCGGCCCAGTCCCGCGCTCAGGCGGCTGGCGCCCACTCCCGCAGCCAGCGGGTGCGTCAGCAGCAGGACGAGATCGTGATGGTGGCGACCGCGGTGACCGAGATGGCCTCCGCCACGCAGGAGATCGCCGGCAACGCCGAATTTGCCGCCACCACCTCCGGCGAGGCGGTCAAACTGGCGGTCGCGGGCCAGTCGCAGGTCGGCCAGAGCCAGCGCAGCATCACCGGGCTGGCGGACGAGGTGGCTGATGCCAGCCAGATCATCAACGAGCTGGATGCCCACGCCCAGAAGATCAGCGGCATTCTGGCCACCATCAGCGGCATTGCCGAGCAGACCAACCTGCTGGCGCTCAACGCCGCCATCGAGGCGGCGCGGGCCGGTGAGCAGGGGCGCGGCTTCGCGGTAGTGGCGGACGAGGTGCGGGTGCTGTCGCGCCGTACCCACGACTCTACCGACGAGATCCAGCAGATGATCGAGACCCTGCAGCAGACCACCCGTCGCGCCGTGGGCGGCATGGAGACCAGTCGCCAGCTGGCGGGCACCAGCGTGGAGGATGCGGAGTCCGCCAACCAGAGTCTGGCGCGGATCAACGAGGCGATCGGCTCCATCAGCGACATGGCGACCCAGATTGCGGCGGCGGCCGAAGAGCAGACCTCGGTCACCAGCGAGATCAGCCGCAACACCGAGAATATCCGCCACGTCTCGCAAGAGCTGGCCGAGCAGGCCAATCAGGAGGCGGCGCAGGCGGCGGAGCTGAAGGCGCTGACCGAGCGGCTGGAACAGGAGATCGGCCGTTTCCGGCTCTGATCCTCAGGCCATCTTCCATGAAAAAGGGCAGCCCGCGGGCTGCCCTTTGTTATTTATTGTCGCTGACCGTCAG
This sequence comes from Aeromonas jandaei, assembly GCF_037890695.1. NCBI lineage: Bacteria > Pseudomonadati > Pseudomonadota > Gammaproteobacteria > Aeromonadales > Aeromonadaceae > Aeromonas > Aeromonas jandaei. Next base: position 1,056,993 of record NZ_CP149571.1, read on the forward strand.
GCTGCGCTCTCCAGCTGCGCCAGATGGAAGGCGCGCCAGTTGCCGTCGGGCAGGTAGTGCTTGCCCTGCTGCCATTTGGGATCGTGCTGCACCACGTAGCGGTAGTGGTAGGCCTGCTGCTGGCCGACATAACGCCCTTGCGCCGGGTCGAAGATCTCTACCTCGATGAGCTGGCGCAGATATTCGCTCTGGGGATCATCCTCGCCGTGGAAGTTCTCCATCTCGTCGAGGGCCGCGATGGCGGCAGGGAAGTCGTCCAGCACAAACAGCTCGCCATAGACCCAGTCATCCCCCTGCAGCAGGGCGGGGTAGCCCTTGTGCTGCAGGTGGTAGAGGGCGCCGCGCACCCGGGCGCGCCGGGGCGTCTGGCTCACGTGGTGAGCCAGATAGCGGCGGTAGTTGAACAGCCCGTCCATCAGGCTGCCGTAGACGAACAGCGGGCGTGGCTGGCAAAGGCTCATGAGATCTCGCCGCCCACGACCTTGATATCGCCATCCTGCTGCAGCACCACCGCCTCGATGGCCAGCGCCAGCGCGCGGGTAATCTCGCTCATGGCGAGGCAGGGCTGGTTCACCTTGTCCGCTACCTGCTCGGTGATGTAGGGAACGTGGATAAAGCCGCCGCGCACCGCCGGGAACTCTTTCTCGATCAGGTAGTGCAGCTGGTACATGATGTGGTTGCAGACGAAGGTGCCGGCAGTGTTGGAGACCGCCGCCGGAATGCCGTTCTCCTTGATGCGCTGCACCATCCCCTTGAGGGGCAGACGGGAGAAGTAGGCCGGTGCGCCATCGGCCTGAATCACTTCGTCGATGGGTTGCTGCTGCTCGTTGTCGGGGATGCGGGCATCGTCGATGTTGATGGCGACCCGCTCCGGGGTAATGGCGAAGCGGCCGCCCGCCTGACCGACGTTGATCACCACGTCGGGCTGGTGCTGGCGCATCAGCTCCGCCAGCAGGGTGGCTGACTTGCCGAATACGGTGGGGATCTGCGCCTTGATCACGGTGGCGTCCAGAATGGTCTCTGGCAGGCGCTTGACCGCCTCCCATGCCGGGTTGATAGGCTCGCCGCCGAAGGGGTCAAAACCGGTAATCAGTACTTTCATCATCTTCTCCCGAATGGTCAGAATGCCCAGAAATACATGAGTGCGATATGGATCAGCACCAGCGTCAGCGCCATCGGCACCTGCACCTTGATCACCTTGTTGAGATCCTTCATCTCCAGCAGGGCGGCGGGCAGGGCGTTGAAGTTGGCGGCCATGGGGGTCATCAGGGTGCCGCAGAAGCCGGCGGTCATCGCCAGCGCACCGGCCACCACCGGGTCACCGCCCTGGGCAATGACGAAGGGGATGCCGATGCCAGCGGTGATGACGGTGAAGGCGGCGTAGGCGTTGCCCATGATCATGGTGAAGACCATCATGCCGAGGCAGTAGGCCACCACCCCGACGAAGGGGCTGCCGACCGGCACCACGGTGGAGATGCCGTGGGAGATGACATCGCCGACGCCGGATTTGTTGAAGATCACCCCGAGGGCGGCCAGCAGTTGCGGCAGAATGCCGGTGATGCCGACCTGCTGGATCATCCGATCCGAGTCACCCACTACGGTAGCGGGGGTGGCACGAGTCAGCAGTACCGTGATGACGAAGGCGATGACCGCCGCCAGACCGATACCGACCTGACCGCCAAGGGGAGTGAACTGGGCGATCACCACCGCCAGCGCGGCCAGCAGGATGCAGGGGAGGAAGATCCGGTTGCCGATGCGGTTGGCGTGGCGCTGGGACTCCTCCTCGCTCGCCTGCTCCAGCTTGCCGATCTTCACCTGCTTGAGCAGGGTGATGACCCCCATGGTGAGGATCAGCACGCCATTGATGACATTGGGGATATAGCTGCCGAAGGCAAACAGCACACCCAGGATGGTCCAGAACAGGGCGGTACCGATTTTGGCCGGGTGGCTGGGGTCACGCAGGACGCGCCAGGCGCTGCTGAACAGGATGACACCGATCAGCACATAAAAGAGTTCGAGCATGTTGGGGATGAGGGTCGCCATTATTGTTGCCCCTCCTTGTCACTGCTCACGGTATATGTCTTGGCCATCTGACGGTCAAACCACATATTGGAAATCGCCACCATCAGCAGGGCGATAATGGCGATTGGCATGGATGCCTTGGCAATATCGACGGCAGAGACGCTATATCCAAGAGATTCAAATGTGCCGACGATCAGCAATACCCCGGCGGAGGCGACGAAGGTATTCTGGGCAAAGAAGTTGCCGTAGTTTTCGGTGGCGGAAACTCGCGCCTTGATATATTCCTCGTCCTCTTCGCTTAATTTTCCGTGCACCTTGGTGGCGGCTGCCTGAGTCATGGGGTTGACCAGCGGACGAATAAATTGGGTATGACCCTGAACCCGTACCGAGAAGAGACCGGCCAGCTCGCGGATAAACATATAGAGGGTCATGAACTTGCCCGGGGTGAGCTTCTTGATCCGCTCGATCAGGGTGACTGCCTGCTGTTTGAGGCCGTAGCGTTCACAGATGCCGATCATCGGCAGGGTCAGCAGAAACAGCGTCACCATGCGGTTGGAGACGAAGGCTTCCCCCAGCAGGGAGAGGCAATCGGTCATGGAGAGACCGGAGACCAGCGCCGTGGTGACGGCGGCCACCAGTACGACAGCCAGGGTGTCGAGTTTGAAATAAAAACCCAACAAAATAATAAGAATGCCGCTCAGTTTAATCCATTCCAATTAGCCACCTCGTTAAAGTGAATATTTATGTGTAATTTTTGGTAGCCGAGTTGTTTATCACCAGACTCCGGGGATGGCAACAAATAATCACTTTGGTGGGATTCGTTTGGTTTTTAATTACGTTTCGCTGTTTGTTTATTGCTCTCTGGTCAACGGTGAATCCCGTTATTTTGACGCTATTTCGTTTCACCTTAATCAGCGGTGGCAATGATTGCCGGTGCCTGTGTGGCAAGGCAGAACTGACAATATGGCTATTATTTGTTGCGTTATTGGCAGGGCCTGATGCAGCTTCGCAATATATTGGCAACAACCAACCAGCGGTATTTTTATGGCCGCGAAGGTAGCGTTGGGATATTAACTGGAAAGGAAAAACAAGCCGGTGGCGAAGGCGTTTCGCCACCGGTAGCGGGGTCAATGACTCTGTTTGACCCAGATAAGTTGGTCGGTGGCAAAGCCCAGCGACTTCGCCTTGGCGACCAGCGCATCCACCTTTGCCTTGGGTGGGTTGGGTGAGCGGGAGAGGATCCAGAGGTAGTCGTGGTTGTAGCTGGTCACCAGCGAGAGCTGGTAATCGGGATCGAGATCGATGACGTTGTAGCCGCCGTAGAAGGGGCCGAAGAAGCTCACCTTGAGCCGTGCCTCGTCAGGGCTGCCGACGAAGTAGGCCTTGCCCTCGGCTTCGCGCCAGCTGCCATCGCTCTGCTTGCCGCGGTTGAGCACCTTGACGCCGCCATCGTCGCGCAGGCTGTAGGTGGCACTCACCTGCTCCAGCCCGCGTTCGAAACCGTGGTCGAGGCGGGCAATCTCGTACCAGGTGCCGAGATAGCGGTCGAGCTGGAAGCCGGTGACGGGGCGGATGCCGTCGGCGAGGCCGGTGCAGGCCGTCAGCAGCCAGACGGTAAACAGACAAAGCAGTGAACGCATAGGTAATCCCTCTCTCGTTATCCCTCTATGATGCGAAGTTGGCCATCCCGAAAGCGGGAGGCCTGATCTGTCGGCGTGCTGCCGAAGAACCGTTTGTACTCCCGGCTGAACTGGGAGTTGCTCTCGTAACCGACTCTGGCGGCGGCTGCCCCCGCCTTGATGCCGTCGTGCAGCATCATCAGACGCGCCTTGTGCAGGCGAAACGACTTGATGTACTGCAGCGGCGAGGTGGCGGTGACTGCCTTGAAGTGGTGGTGAAAGGCGGAGACGCTCATGTTCACCTCCCGCGCCAGCTCCTCCATGGTGAGGTTGTCGGCGTAGCGCTGCTCTATCATACGCAGCACCCGGGCTATCTGGCCCACATGATTGTGGCGGTTGGCGAGCGCCTGCAACGCCGGGCCGCCCCCCTCGGTGAGGGCGTGAAACAGCATCTCCCGCACTGTTTGCGGCCCCAGCACCTTGGCGTGCAGCGGGTTGTCCATCAGCTCGATCAGCCGTTCGGCGGCGCAGAACATGGTCTCCGACAGGGGGACCGAGTGGACGCCGCTCTTTTGCGGTGCGGGGGCGGGCAGGGCATCGCCCAGCTCCAGCAACAGCTCCTGCAGGATGACCAGATCGATCTCGATGGAGAAACCGATCAGGGGCTGCTCGGGGGAGGCGAAACACTCGCACTCGCAGGGCAGCGGCAGGGTCATCAGCAGGTAGTGGTTGGGGTCGTAGCGAAATACCTGATCCGCCAGATAGCCCACCTTGTGCCCCTGCAGGATCACGATCATCCGCGGCTGGTAGAGCACCGGAGTACGGCCGTGGTACTCGGTGGTGTAGATGAGATTGACCTGTTTCACCGGGGAGGGGGAGATGCCGGGGATGGTGACGTGGCGGGCCACTCTGGCGGCGAGGTCGCTGTAACGGTTTTGCATGGGGGCTCTTTGATTCGTCTGTTCCAGTTTTCGCTGCTTTGTAGAAATAGGCAAGAATCAAGCAGGATGTTGTCTTGATGGTAGGGTGGTTCTGGAGAAAAATGCAATCACGATTTCGCGGCCAGGCCGCCCTGACTATCAGAAGAAGGCAATGTCGATGAACAACTTTACTCTCCATACCCCGACCAAAATCCTGTTCGGCCAGGGGCAGATCGCCCAGCTGCGCGACCAGCTCCCGAGCGATGCCCGTGTCATGATCACCTACGGTGGCGGCAGCGTGGTACGCAGCGGCCTGCTGGAGCAGATCCGCAGCGAACTGGCTGGCTTCACTCTGTTTGAATTTGGCGGCATCGAGCCCAACCCGGCCTACGAGACCCTGATGGGCGCCGTGGAGCTGGCCCGTGCCGAGCGGGTCGACTTCCTGCTGGCCGTTGGCGGTGGCTCGGTGCTCGATGGCACCAAGTTTATCGCCGCTGCCGCGCACTACGATCCGGCCATGGATCCCTGGCACATTCTCGAGACCGTCGGCAGCGAAGTGCGCTCCGCCATTCCGCTCGGTTCGGTGCTGACCCTGCCGGCAACCGGTTCCGAAATGAACATGGGTGCCGTCATCACCCGTCGCAGCAGTGGTGACAAGGTGCACTTCTTCTCGCCGTTCGTGATGCCGCGCTTTGCCGTGCTCGATCCGGTGCTCACCTACACCCTGCCCGAGCGTCAGGTGGCGAACGGAGTGGTGGATGCTTTCGTCCACATCGTGGAGCAGTACCTCACCTATCCGGTCAACGCCAAGGTGCAGGATCGCTTCGCCGAAGGCTTGTTGCTGACCCTGATTGAAGAGGGCCCCAAGGCGCTGGCCGAACCGCACAACTATGAGGTGCGCGCCAACATCATGTGGAGTGCCACCATGGCGCTGAACGGCCTGATCGGTGCCGGTGTGCCGCAGGACTGGGCTACCCACATGCTGGGTCACGAGCTGACCGCTCTGCATGGCCTTGACCATGCCCAGACTCTGGCAGCCGTGCTGCCCGCCCTGCTGCAGGCCAAGCGCAAACAGAAGCATGCCAAGCTGCTGCAATACGCCGAGCGGGTGTGGGGTCTGCACAGCGGCAGCGAAGCGGAGCGCATCGACGATGCCATCGCCGCGACCCGCGACTTCTTCGAGCGGATGGGGGTCAAGACCCGGCTGCGCGACTACGGTCTCAAAGATCTGGGTATCGATACCCTGATCGGCAAGCTGGGTGAGCACGGCATGAGCCGTCTGGGCGAGCACGGCGATATCGATCTGGTGCAGAGTCAGCATATTTATGAAGCTGCCTGGTAAAAGCCCCGAAGCGGGCGCCAACCGGCGAAACGATTGAATATCGAGGGCCGCCTCCTGCCAGCTGGCGGGAGTGCGGCCCTGTCATTGTTGTGAAATTGTTATTTTTCGGCCTTTGCCGCAGCCGTACAGAGCTCCGGCGCATTTCGTAAGAACAAAAAACGCTAAGATAGAGAGCCGGTGAAACATTTTTTTTGACTGGTTGGATCACTTTTTTCAGCCGTTTTTACTGGTATAAGCCTCTAATTTGGTTTGTTTTTTTTAATCCTCGGCGGGGATGGGCTGAAATCTGTACGCGTGCTGTCGGGCGTGCGGTTGTAATAAAACTCCAAAATTTGATACTAATCACCTTCGCGCCTGAAAAGCGGGGGCCTGACCATGACAGGAGGTTGAGGTAAAGCCTACTGATTTTCATAACAAAGAGCCCAAGACCTGCACTTTGGTCATGTCTTGTTTCGCCAGAAATGAGACACTGGGCAGCGATTGTTTATTAACCATCAGGGAATAGTCATGCAGATTGGAATACCGAGAGAGAGTCTCGTCGGTGAGACCCGGGTCGCAGCGACCCCGGCTACCGTCGAGCAGCTGAAAAAGCTCGGCTTCGAGGTCGCCATCGAGACCGGCGCAGGCCTGTCGGCCAGCTTCGATGATGCCGCCTTCGAGGCTGCCGGTGCCAGCGTGGTGCCGAATGTCTGGCAAGCCGACCTTATCTTCAAGGTCAATGCGCCGACCGATGCCGAGATCGCACAAATTAAAGATGGCGCCACTCTGATTAGCTTCATCTGGCCTGCCCAGAACCCCGAGCTGGTCAAGAAGCTGTCCGAGCGCAACATCAATGTAATGGCGATGGATATGGTGCCGCGGATCTCCCGTGCCCAGTCCCTCGATGCCCTCTCTTCCATGGCCAACATCGGTGGCTATCGTGCCGTGGTGGAAGCTGCGCACCAGTTCGGTCGCTTCTTCACCGGCCAAATCACTGCTGCCGGCAAAGTGCCGCCTGCCAAGGTACTGGTGATCGGTGCCGGCGTAGCCGGTCTGGCTGCCATCGGTACTGCCGGTTCCCTCGGTGCCATCGTGCGTGCCTTCGATACCCGTCTGGAAGTGGCCGAGCAGATCGAGTCCATGGGTGGCGAGTTCCTCAAGCTCGACTTCGGCGGTGAGGATGGTTCCTCCTCCGATGGTTACGCCAAAGTGATGAGCGAAGAGTTCATCAAGGCCGAGATGGAGCTGTTTGCCCAGCAGGCCAAAGAGGTGGACATCATCATCACCACCGCCCTGATCCCGGGCAAGCCGGCTCCCAAGCTGATCACCAAAGAGATGGTCGACAGCATGAAGCCGGGCTCCGTCATCGTGGACATGGCCGCTCAGGCCGGCGGCAACTGTGAATACACAGTGCCGGGCGAACTGCATGTCACCGCCAACGGCGTCAAGGTGATCGGTTACACCGATCTGCCGGGTCGCCTGCCTGCCCAATCCTCCCAGCTCTACGGTACCAACCTGGTCAACCTGATGAAGCTGATGTGCAAGGAGAAGGACGGCAACGTTGCTATCGACTTCGAAGACGTGGTTCAGCGCAACATGACGGTAATCCAGGCCGGTGAAGTGACCTTCCCGCCGCCCGCCATCTCGGTCTCTGCCGCCCCGCAGAAACCGGCCGCCGCCAAACCGGCAGCCAAGAAGGAAGAGGCCAAGCCTTCCAACAAGAAGTTCGTGTTCGGTGCTCTCGGCATCGCCGCCTTCGGCTGGATCGCCTCCGTTGCCCCGGCAGCCTTCCTCTCCCACTTCACCGTATTCATCCTGGCCTGTGTGGTCGGTTACTACGTGGTGTGGAACGTCTCTCACGCCCTGCACACGCCGCTGATGTCGGTCACCAATGCCATCTCCGGCATTATCGTGGTCGGTGCCCTGCTGCAGATCGGGCAAGGGTCGACTCTGGTTACCGCATTGGCCTTCATCGCCGTGCTGATTGCCAGTATCAACATCTTCGGCGGCTTCACCGTCACTCAGCGCATGCTGAAGATGTTCCGTAAGGATTAAGGGGGTTTAACGTGTCTCAAGGACTGGTAACAGCATCCTATATCGTTGCCGCCGTGCTCTTCATCCTCAGTCTCGCGGGACTGTCGAAGCAAGAGACGGCCAAACATGGCAACCTGTTCGGTATCGCGGGTATGGCCATCGCCCTGATCGCGACCGTGTTCAACCCGGAGACCAGTGGTGTTCACTGGATCATTCTGGCCATGGTGATCGGCGGTGCCATCGGCGTGCGTCTGGCGCTCAAGGTCGAAATGACCGAGATGCCCGAGCTGGTGGCCGTGCTGCACAGCTTCGTGGGTATGGCGGCAGTGCTGGTGGGCTTCAACAGCTTCATCGATCTGCACCCCTCCGCACCGGCTGAAGTGGTTGTCTCCGTCGGTTCCAACCTGGATGCCACTCTGGCAGCCGCCCGTGCGGCGTTCGAGCAGGCTGCCAGCGTTGCCCAGGTCGAGCACCTGACCGGCGCCATGCTGAACATCCACTTGGTCGAGATCTTCCTCGGCGTCTTCATCGGTGCGGTGACTTTCACCGGTTCCGTGGTGGCGTTCGGCAAGCTGCGTGGTCTCATCTCCTCCAAGCCGCTGATGCTGCCGCACCGCCACAAGCTGAACCTGCTGGCCGTGGTCGCCTCTCTGGCCCTGATGGTCTACTTCGTCAACGCCGGTGGCTCCACCTTCGCTCTGCTGGTGATGACCCTGATCGCCTTCGCCTTTGGCTGGCATCTGGTTGCCTCCATCGGCGGTGCCGACATGCCGGTCGTGGTCTCCATGCTGAACTCCTACTCCGGTTGGGCGGCGGCGGCGGCGGGCTTCATGCTCTCCAATGACCTGCTGATCGTCACCGGTGCCCTGGTGGGTTCCTCCGGTGCCATCCTCTCTTACATCATGTGCAAGGCGATGAACCGCTCCTTCATCTCCGTGATCGCCGGTGGCTTCGGCTCTGATGGCGTGGCCTCCACGGCTGATCAGGAGATGGGCGAATACCGCGAAACCAGCGCCGAGGAAGTGGCTGACCTGCTGAAGAACTCCAGCTCCGTCATCATCACCCCGGGCTACGGTATGGCGGTGGCGCAGGCTCAGTATCCGGTTGCCGAGATCACCCAGAAGCTGCGTGACCGCGGCGTCAAGGTACGCTTCGGTATCCACCCGGTTGCCGGTCGTCTGCCTGGCCACATGAACGTGCTGCTGGCGGAAGCGAAAGTACCGTATGACATCGTGCTGGAAATGGACGAGATCAACGAGGACTTCGCCGATACCGATACCGTGTTGGTGATCGGTGCCAACGACACCGTCAACCCGGCCGCGATGGAAGATCCGGGCAGCCCGATCGCCGGTATGCCGGTGCTGGAAGTGTGGAAAGCGCAGAACGTCATCGGCTTCAAGCGCTCCATGAACACTGGCTACGCCGGTGTCCAGAACCCGCTGTTCTTCAAGGAAAATACCCAGATGCTGTTTGGCGATGCCAAGGCCAGCGTCGAGGCAATCCTGAAAGCACTGTAAGTGCCATTCAGAGAGTGGATATCAAGGAGGCTTCGGCCTCCTTTTTTATTGCCCATCCCTTGTATATCCTCAATCCATACGGACCATGAGGGATCTCCATGATGTGGTGTCAGGGTTGGCGAAGGATCGGGTGTTACGGTTGGTTGCTGGCCTCCCTGCTTGGTGCCGGTTTGGCGGCTGCGGCGGACAAACCGCCGACCCTGACGCTGCTGACCGAGCTGTGGCCGCCCTACGTGATGCGTGATGAGGGTGGTCGACTGGTGGGGGCCGATCTCGATCTGGCTTGTGCCGTGCTGCAGCAGCTTGGCTATCGCACCGAAATCAGGGTGCTCCCCTGGAAGCGGGTATTGCAGCAGGCGATGCTGCGCGAAGGAGATGCGGTGATCGATATCTTCTATGTCGAGGCCCGCAAGAGCTGGCTCCACTATCCCGAAGAACCGCTCTCCTACAGTGGCGAGGTACTCTTCTATCCGGTGGATCGCCCGCTCCACGTTGCCCGGCTGGCCGACCTCAAGGGGTTGCGGGTCGGCATTCAGGCCGACTATGCCTACAGCAAATCCTTTCTGACCGATACCGGGGTGATCCGGGTGCCGATGACGGGAGAGGGGAATGCCGTCAAGCAGCTCCACCTGATGATGGCGGGCAGGCTGGACGGGGTGGTGCTCAACGAGCTGGTCGGGCGCTATCTGTTGCACACCCAGGGGCTGCAGGATCAGGTGAGCCACGGCTCCTATATGTTGACTGACGATAGCCGCAACTTTCTCGGATTTACCCACAAACCCGGCCACGATCAGCTGGCTATCCGTTTCTCTGCCGCCCTGAAACAGTTCAAGCAGACCCCCGCCTACAAGCAGCTGCTGGCCCGCTATCACCTCTAGGCGGGCCCGCCCTCTGTGCGTTGCCTCACAATTTGTCGCACTTTGTTAAAAGACGGGCATAATGGCGCTGAAAAAAGCGATATTGCGCAACTTAATTTGATTTTATTGATATTAGAATCAAATCTAGTTGATTTGCATGGAGCTGCCATCAGGCGGCTACCTCTCTCGCGACGCCGTTGCGGCGCGCCCCGAATTGATGCTGACCCCGGGTCACCCTTTTTTGCCATGCTGTTGCCTGTGGCGATGACAGGCATTGCGCCACCAAGATGAGATTGCACAGATGAAAGCACAATGGACCGACTTTATTACCCTGCTCAAGCGTGAAGTGGTGCCGGCCCTTGGCTGCACCGAGCCGATGTCGGTCGCCCTGGCTGCGGCCAACTGCCGCAAGCTGCTGGGGCAGGATCCGACCCGTATCAGTGTCTGGGTCAGCGGCAACCTGTTCAAGAACGGCATGGGGGTCGGGGTGCCGGGCACCGGCATGATCGGTCTGCCGGTGGCCGCTGCGGTCGGCATCACAGGGGGCAATCCCGATGCCGGGCTGGAGGTGCTCAAGACTCTCACTTCAGAGCAGGTGGAAGCCGCCAAGGCGCTGCTGCCCGCCATCAAGGTGGACGTGAAGGATGTGCCGGACGTGCTCTACGCCGAGGTGCTGGCCGAGGTGGATGGTCACAGCGCCCGGGTGGTGATCTGCACCGACCACACCCGCATCATCCTGATGGAGAAGGATGGCGAGGTGCTGATGCAGCAGGACAACGCACCCGGTGTGCAGATCCAGGCTGCTCCTTCCAGCAAGCCTGCCATGACCCTGCGCGAGATCGTCGATTTTGCCCTGCAGGTACCGCTGGCGGAGATCGACTTCATCCGGGAGGCGGCCACCATGAATCAGGCGCTGGCGGACGAAGGGCTGCAGGGATATGGCCTGCGCATCGGCAAGATCCTCACCGAGCAGGTGGAGCGCAAGCTGCTCTCCGATGACCTGATGACGCTGGCGATGCGCCTCTCCTCCGCTGCTTCCGATGCGCGGATGGATGGTGCCATGCTGCCCGCCATGTCCAACTCCGGCTCCGGCAATCAGGGCATTGCCGCCACCATGCCGGTGGTCGCTGCCGCCCGCTTCCTCAAGGCGAGCGACGAGCAGCTGACCCGGGCGCTGGTGATGAGCCATCTGGTGGCCATCTACATCAAGACTTATCAGAACAAGCTGTCGGCCCTCTGCGCCGCCAGCACCGCCGCCATGGGCTCCGGTGCGGCCATCACCTGGCTGCTGGGTGGCCAGTTCGAGCAGATCAGCCACTGCATCAACAACATGATTGGCGATGTCTCCGGCATCATCTGTGACGGCGCCGGCAGCGCCTGCTCCATGAAGGTCTCTACCTCCACCTCGGCGGCGGTGAAATCCTCGCTGATGGCCATCAACAACCTGCATGTGCCCCAGAGTGAGGGGATCGTCTCCGACGATGTGAACCAGACCATCGCCAATCTGGGCCGCCTCTCCAAAGAGGGGATGCTGGATACGGATATCGAGATCATCAACATCATGCGAGCGAAACAGCAGAAGCCATAAGTTTGTAGAAACAAAGGGGGCTCAGACCCCCTTGTTTATGTCGTGACGGGTCAGGCCGTCCGACACGGTTGCCAGGGCATGCGTCGTGCTTGCTCTTGTTTCCCGGGCATTGCCCGCTTTTTGGGGGGTCATCTCATGACACTTAGCGTTATCGGTAATCTGGCCATTGCGGCCTTCTTGCTGTTCTTCCTCTATCGGTTGCAGCAAAAACATGTGAGCTTCACCCGCCGGGTGTTTGCCGGTCTGGGGCTGGGTATCCTGTTCGGGGCCGCTCTGCAGCTGCTCTACGGAGCGGGGTCTGCGGTGATTGGCCAGACCATCGACTATCTCGATATCGTCGGCAGCGGCTATGTGAAGCTGCTGCAGATGATCATCATCCCGCTGATCATGGTCTCCATCATCAGCGCCATTCTCAAGCTCAACGGCGGTACCGCCCTTGGCAAGATCAGCGCCATGACCATCGGCGTGCTGATCTTCACCACCGCCATCGCCGCCGGGGCTGGCATCCTGATGTCCAACCTGTTTGGTCTGACTGCGGAAGGGCTCACTGCCGGTGCTGCGGAAAGCGCTCGTGGTGCTGCGCTGCAGAGCACCCTCGGCAGCGTCGAGAGCATGTCCTTTGCCAAGATGGTACTGGAGTTCATTCCGGCCAACCCCTTCCTCGACATGACCGGCGGTCGCAAGACCTCCACCATCGCCGTGGTGATCTTCTCCATCTTCATCGGTCTGTCGGCTACCGGCATTGCTCGCAAGAAGCCGGAGATCTTCGCCAGCTTCAGCCATTTCATCGCCGTGGCCCACGCCATCGTGATGCGGATGGTGACCCTGGTGCTGCGCCTGACCCCGTTCGGTGTGCTGGCCCTGATGACCAAGGTGGTATCCGGTTCCAACTACGCTGACATCATCAATCTGCTCAGCTTCGTGATGGCCTCTTACGGCGCGATTGCCATCATGTTCGCCGTGCACCTGCTGCTGGTCGGCATGGTCGGCATCAACCCGGCTCGCTTCCTCAAGAAGATCACGCCGGTGCTGGCCTTTGCCTTCACCTCCCGTACCAGTGCGGGCTCCATCCCGATGAACGTGCAGACCCAGACCAAGTCGCTGGGTATTCCGGAGGGGATCGCCAACTTCGCCGCCTCTTTCGGTTCCACCATCGGCCAGAACGGTTGTGCCGGTATCTATCCGGCCATGCTGGCTGTGATGATTGCACCGACTGTCGGGGTCAACCCGATGAACCCGAGCTTCATCATGACCCTGATCGCCATCATTACCGTCAGCTCCTTCGGGGTGGCAGGGATTGGCGGCGGCGCCACCTTTGCCGCGCTGATCGTGCTCTCCGCGCTGGACTTCCCGGTGGCGCTGGCCGGTCTGCTCATCTCCATCGAGCCACTGATCGACATGGGCCGTACCGCGCTCAACGTCTCCGGCTCCATCACCGCGGGCACGGTCACCAGCCGTCTGCTGGGGGAGACCGACATGAACGTATTCAACAGCGATCACGAAGTGAGTCTGGACGGCGAAGAGTCCACCATCTGATCCGCTGCGGGAGGGGCAACCTTCCCGCCATCAACCACAGGGAGGGCATGCCCTCCCTGCGTCATTGACAGGAGCAACTATGAGAATCGTGATCATCGGTGGCGAAGCCGCCGGTATGAGTGCGGCCGCCAAGGCGCGTCGACTGGCCAAAGAGGCCGAGATCGTGGTGTATGAAGCATCCGAGGTGATCTCCTTCGGCGCCTGCGGCTTGCCCTACTTCGTCGGCGACGAGTTTCAGGAGCCCGGCTACATGGCCGAGTTCACCCCGGAGCAGTTCGCCGCCAAGGGGATCGATGTCAAGATTGGCCACCGGGTGCTGAGTCTGGATACTGCCGCGCAGACGCTGACTGTCGAGCACAACGGCGACACCTTCACCGAGCGCTACGATCGGCTGATGATCGCCACCGGCGCCCGCGAAGTGATGCCACCCATCCCCGGCTTGCAGCAGCAAGGGGTATTCGGTCTGCGCCGGATGGCCGACGGACTGGCGCTGAAGGCGGCGGTACAAGACAAGAACAATCGCCGTGCCGTGGTGATCGGCTCCGGCTTTATCGGGCTGGAGGTGGTCGAGGCGCTGGTGCATCAGGGCAAAGAGGTGCGTCTCATCGAGCTGGCGGATCGGGTTATTCCCGATGCGTTTGATGGCGAGCTCACCCAGCATATCGAAACCGAACTGCGCGAGCAGGGAGTCTCCCTCCATCTGGGTGAGCGGGTTGAAGCGCTGCTGGGGGATGGCCGGGTGACCGGCGTGCGTACCAGCCAGGGTGAGTACGAGGCAGATATCGTGGTGGTCTGTACCGGGGTCAAGCCCAACACCGAGTTTCTGGCCGATACCGGCATCGAGCGGCTCGGCAACGGCGCCATCAAGGTGGATCGCCAAGGGCGCAGCTCGCTGGCCAACGTCTGGTCGGCCGGCGACTGTGCCAGCGTCTGGCACGCCGTGAAGCAGCAGCAGGTCTATGTGCCACTCGCCACCATCGCCAACAAGCTGGGGCGCATGGTGGGTGAAAACCTGGCCGGTGCCGAGCAGGAGTTCCCGGGCACTCTGGGTTCCGCCGCACTCAAGGTGCTGGGGCTGGAGGCGGGCCGTACCGGCCTCTCCGAGCAGGAGGCCAGGGCGATGGGGATCGACTATCGCACCGTGGTGATCAAGGACAAGTGCCACACCAACTACTGCCCGGGTCAGTCCGACATTCACGTCAAGCTGGTCTACGAGGCGGGCAGCAAGCGGCTGCTGGGCGGCCAGATCCTCGGTCGCAAGGGGGCGGTACACCGCATCGACGCGCTGGCGGTTGCCATCACCATGGGGGTGACCACCGAGCAGCTCGGCATGCTGGACTTTGCCTACGCGCCGCCCTTCTCCCGCACCTGGGATGCCCTGAACGTGGCGGGCAACGTCGCGAAGTAACAGGCGCTGGTCAGGCGGAAAATGAGAAGAGGCGGCACAAGGTGCCGCCTCTTCTTTTTGCTTAAAGCTGCCTCAGGGATTAGCAGGGGGATCTTGCCGCTCCGGCTTGCCTGTCGCCGGTTTGCTGCCGACCAGCACGGCGCCGAAGAAGATAAGCGCAACGCCTGCCGCCTTGCTCGCCACCAGCGGCTCGGCAAAGGCCGGCATGCTCACCGCCAGCAGATAGACCAGCCCGTAACTGGTGCTGAGCAGCGGGTAGGCGATATTGAGTGGCGTCGAGTGCAGCGCCGCCAGCCAGCAGAGCAGCGACAGCCCGTAGCAGAGGATGCCGATGGCGATGGTGAGGAGCGGCAGGGGGTGAGCCAGCATCACGGCGGGCTCGGCCTGCCACGCAGGTAGGCTTATCGCCCCCCACTTCATGCAGAGCTGCGCCACTGTCACCAGTACTATGCTGCCCAGTACGTAGAGATAACCCTTCATAGCAGACCTCCCAGCAGCAGGGCGCCGACAATGATGGCGGCAGCCCCCAGCCAGTTGCGGCTGCTCACCGGTTCGCGGAAAAAGAGGCGCGAGCCGAGCAGCACCAGCACCAGATTGAGGCTGAGCATGGGGTAGGCCATGCTCAGCGGCAGCCGCTGCAGCAGATAGATCCAGAGCAGCATGCCGCTGCCAAGGGCTGCAATGCTCCCCAGCAGCCAGGGTGAGGCGAGCTTCTGCCAGTGGTCGTGCGGTGCGCGTTGCCAGCTGATGACCGCCTGCTTTTGCAGCATCTGGCCCGCACTGGTGAGGAGGCTGACCAGCAGGAGGAGCAGGATATCCATCAGCGATTCCCGTGATAGACGAGCAGGGTGAAACGGTGGCTGCTGATGGTCTTGTCTGCCGGGGGCAGCGCGGCGATCTGCTCGTCATCGTCGGTGCGCAGCAGCAGGGCGACCTGCCCCTCCTGGCGAGCCTGTGCCAGCCAGTTCGGGAACTCCTCCTGCGTGACATAGCGCCCCTTGCCCTGCGGATAGCCAAGGCCATATCTCAGCTCGCCCATGCTGTCGAACAGGTTGACCTCGCTGCGCTTGGTCTCCCAGGCGATGGAGGAGGCGGTGCCCACCTCGTTGGCCAGCAGGGTGTGGGATTCCATCAGGATCTCCCGGTTGGCCTTGATGAAGTGCTCCGGCAGTTTGGAGTCCACCAGCGATAACGGCAGTGCCAGCGGCAGGGCTACGGCCAGCACCATGGGGCAGAGGGCGCTCAGCTGCCAGCTGCGGACGGGAGCCACCAGCTGGATAAAGCCGAGCAGCGACCAGCTGGCGAAGATCGCCATGGCAATGGCCAGCTTGCCCATCTCGTAGCGGCCGTAGACCGCATGTTGGGGCGAGAAGGCCAGTACCGCCAGCACCCCTACGCATATGAGACCGAACAGGCCGTTGATCCAGGCGTTGAGGCGAAATGGCTGAGCGCGACTCTCCCTGAGGGCATTGACCGCGCTGTTGGCGAGCAGGATGGCCAGCGGGGCGAAGCAGGGCAGGATATAGGTGAGCAGCTTGCCCTTGGCGATGCTGAAGAAGATAAAGGGCAGTGCCAGCCAGGCCAGCAGATAGAGAGTCTGCGGGCCGATCTTGCGCTCCTGCCACCCCTGCTTCAGTGCGCCCGGCAGCAGCCCCAGCCAGGGCAGGGTGCCGAGCAGCCCCATCGGCAGGTAGTACCAGAAGGGGGACTTGTGCTGGGCATCTTCCGAGGCGAAGCGCTGGATGTGCTCAATCCAGAAGAAGTAGTGCCAGAAGTCCGGCTCTCGCTGATGAATGGCGATGGCCCAGGGGGCGGCCAGCAGGGCGGCGCTCAGGATGGCCAGCGGCCCGAAGCGCACCAGTTCGAGCAGGCGTCCTTGGGTCAGCATATATGGGACCAGCACGATCACCGGTACCGCCAGCGCGATGAACCCCTTGGTGAGGAAGCCCATGCCACAGGCGAGACCAAACAGCAGATAGCCCGCCATCCTGCGGCCGGGCGGCCCCTCCTGCCGGATGAGGTAAAAGCTCACCATGGCGGCGTTGAGCCAGAGGGTCACCATGGCATCCAGTACGCTGTAGGTGCCGATGCCGTAGACAATCAGGGTCGAGAGATAGATGAGGCTGGCGAACCACGCCTTGCGCCGGCACTGCCAGAGCTGGAGGGTAAACCAGAAGACCAGCAGTGCGCTCAGCCCGGTCGAGGCTGCCGAGGCGAAGCGGACGGCAAAATTGCTCTCGCCAAACATCAGCTGGCTGAGGCTGTTGAACCAGTAACCGGCGATGGGTTTCTCGAAGTAGCGCAGGCCGAGGAAGTGGGGCACCACCCAGTCACCCGTGGTGACCATCTCCCGGCTGATTTCGGCGTAACGGTTTTCGTCCGGGCTCCACAGCATCCGCTGGTTGAGCGGCAGCAGGTAAAAGAGCAGAAAGAAAAGGGGCAGAGCCCATCGGGTCATCTTCATGAGATCCTCGGTTGCAATCTGGTGAGCTGGTTCATGGGGCTGCCTTGCAGCCGAGCCACCCTTCGCGCCCCGGCAGGGTGCCGCGCAGCAGGTGACCGGTCGGTAGTTGAGTCGGGTCGGGCGGGAGCAGCTCGCCAAGGGGGACGAAGCGGATGCCACGCGCTTTGGCCTCGCCGAGCAGGGCATCGAACTGCTCCGCCATGACGATCCCCTCCACCTCGGCGTGGATGGTGTAGACATGGGGGCCCGGTTGCGGTGTCGCGGTCAGCTGATCCAGCAGGAAGTGGTTGAAACCGTCGACCGTCACCTGATGCCCCACCACCTCGTCAAAGGTGGGCAGGTTGACCGGGATCTGCGGGGTGCCGGGCCGCCCATCCTCCAGAATGGGGCGGAACAGGCCGCAGCCGCGGCAGTCGCTGTTGTAGCGAAAGCCGAACTGCTCCTTGGCTTGGGTGGTGAGCGGATCGGCCCGCCAGCCGGCGGCGGCGGAGCAATCCACTTCGCGCCCCAGAATGTCGTTCAGGGCATCGACTCCGAGCCGGGTCTGGCGGATCAGCTCGGCCTCGTCCCAGCGACCGGTGTTGGCCTGCCAGCCGTGGTGATCCCAGGCGTGCAGCCCCACCTCGTGACGGGCGCTGTCGGTGTCGCGCATCAGGGAGCCCAGCTCTCTGCCGATAGGCTTGCCGGGCCAGGCGGTGCCGGCCAGCAGGATATCGAGCCCATACAGAGATGCTGCATTGGAACGCAGCATCTTGAGCATGAAGCGGGGCTTGAGCAGGCGCCACAGGTGGCGCCCCATGTTGTCGGGACCGACCGAGAAGAAGAAACTCCCCTTCACCTGATGCCGGTCGAGCAACTGCAGCAGGCGGGGCACCCCGTCACGGGCCCCCTGAAGGTATCGACGTCGATCCGCAGACCCACTTCAGTCATGCTCGACTCCTGTGGTGACCGCCCCTTGCAGGAAGAAGTCCAGCGTCTTGCCGATGGTCTCTTCCATCTCGATGGTCGGTTCCCAGTCGATCAGCTTGCGGGCATTGCGGATGCTCGGACGACGGTGGGAGACATCCTGATAGCCGTCGCCGTAGAAGGACTTGCTCTCCACCAGCTTGAAACCGGCGAACGGCGGGAAGTGGTCGCGCAGCGGGTGGGCATCGAACTTGGCGAGCAGCACCTCTGCCATCTCGCGAATGCTCGCCTCGTTATCCGGGTTGCCGATGTTGATGATCTGGCCGTTGCAGCGATCGCCCTTGTTCTCGACGATGCGGAACAGGGCTTCGATGCCATCCTCGATATCGGTGAAGCAGCGCTTCTGGGCGCCGCCATCCACCAGCTGGATCGGGGTACCGTCCACCAGATTGAGAATGAGCTGGGTGATGGCGCGGGAGCTGCCGATGCGGGCAGAGTCCAGACTGTCGAGGCGCGGCCCCATCCAGTTGAAGGGACGGAACAGGGTGAAGTTGAGCCCCTCTTTCTTGCCGTAGGCCCAGATGACCCGATCCAGCAGCTGCTTGGAGACGGAGTAGATCCAGCGCTGCTTGTTGATGGGGCCGACGATGAGGCGGGATTCATCCTCGTCGAAGCTGTGATCGTCACACATCCCGTACACCTCGGAGGTGGAGGGGAAGATGATGCGCTTGTGGTACTTGACGCAGTAGCGGACGATCTTGAGGTTCTCCTCGAAATCGAGCTCGAACACCCGCAGCGGGTTGCGGGTGTACTCGATGGGGGTGGCGATGGCTACCAGCGGCAGGATCACGTCGCACTTCTTGATGTGATACTCGATCCACTCGGTATGAATGCTGATGTCCCCCTCCACGAAGTGGAAGTTGGGGTGACCGATGAAACGGTCCACCGCGCTGGAGCCGATGTCGAGACCATACACTTCGTAGCCGCCATCCTTGAGCAGACGCTCGGTGAGGTGGTTGCCGATAAAGCCGTTGACGCCGAGGATCAGCACCCGGGTCAGGCGTGCCTTGTGCAGGGCATTGCTCGCCTTGGCGCCGATCTTCATTCCTTCGACCAGCCCCAGTTCGCGGGCCAGCTGGGCGCCGCGCACATAGAGCCCCCCTTCGGCCTGACCGGCCAGGATCTCCAGCACTCCTTCACCACAGGCCACGCGCAGCGGGTCATGGGAGAGAATGGTGCCCGGCTGCTGGTTACTCTGGAGCGCCAGCGGCCGCGCCTTCCAGACCGTCAGCTTGCGATCGCCGGCAAAGCTGAAGGCCCCCGGATAGGGCTGGGTGACGGCGCGTACCAGATTGTTGAGCTCGCGGGCCGGGCGGTGCCAGTGCAGCTCGCCATCGGCCGGGGTGCGGCGGCCATAGTAGCTCGCCTTGCTCTCGTCCTGCGGGGTGAAGCGGCTCTCCCTGCGCTTGAGTTTGACCAGTTCACCTTCCAGCAGGGCATGGGCAGCTTGGCGTACCTTGCCATGCAGGGTCAGCGCCGTGTCGTCGTCGGCAATGGTCACCGCCTGCTGGGCGACGATATCGCCGGCATCGGGTTTGGTCGTCATCCGGTGCAGGGTGATGCCGGTCTCGGTCTCGCCGTTGACCAGACACCAGTTGATGGGGGCGCGGCCGCGATAGGCGGGCAGCAGGGAGCCGTGCAGGTTGAAGGCCCCGACGGTCGGGATATCGAGGATCTCCTGCTTGAGCATGTTGCGGTAGTAGAAGGAGAAGATGGCCTCGGGGGCCAGCTCGCGAATGTGCTCAATCCAGAGCGGATGGTTCACGTCTTCGGGGGAGAAGACCGGCAGGTCGTGCTCGGCACAGAGCTGGGCGACCGAGTCGAAGAAGCGGTTCTCGCCCGGATCGTCGGCGTGGGTAAAGACTGCCTGGATCTGATAGCCGGCCTGAAGCAGGGACTCGATACCGGTGCAGCCGATATCGTGATAGGCAAAGACGACAACTTTCATGATTGAGTTTCCTGTTGCGAAGCATCCGGGGTGGAGCGAACGATTTGGTGAATGAAGTAGCGGGGGCGAGCGCGCACATCGGTATACATGCGGCCGATGTACTCACCCAGCAGCCCCATCCCGATCAGCTGCACGCCGACAAAGGTGAAGAGAATGGCAAACAGGGTGAAGACGCCGTCTGCTGCCCAGTCGGCGCCCATCAGCAGGCGCAGCAGGATCAGCAGGATCGAGAAGGTGAAGCCGATCCCCGCCACCACGCTGCCAACGATGCTGAGCAGGCGCAGCGGGGCCGTGGTCATGCAGGTGACCAGGTCGTACATCAGGTTGATGAGATGCATCAGGCCATATTTGGATTCGCCGTGGGCGCGCTCGGCGTGGCCCACCTCCAGCTCGGTGGTGCGGCGGGCAAAGCTGTTGGCCAGAATGGGGATGAAGGTGCTGCGCTCCTGACAACAGAGCATGGCGTCGATGATGTGGCGACGATAGGCGCGCAGCATGCAGCCGTAGTCGCTCATCTGGACGCCGGTCGCCCGCTGTACCGACTTGTTGATAAAGCGCGAGGCTGTCTTGCGAAACCATGAGTCCTGCCGGTTGCGGCGGATGGTGCCGACCACGTCATACCCTTCCATGGCGGTGGCGACCAGCCGCGGGATCTCTTCCGGCGGGTTCTGCAGGTCGGCATCCAGGGTGATCACCAGATCCCCTTTGGCGGTCTCGAAACCGGCCATGATGGCGGCATGCTGGCCATAGTTGCGGTTGAGCAGCACAGCAACCAGCTTGCTCCCTTCGCGGGCCGCTGCCTCGCTGATGATGGTGGCGGAGCGGTCGCGGCTGCCATCGTCGATCAGGATCACCTCGTAATCCTGACTCAGCTGCTCGCAGGATTCGGTGACGCGCCGCAGCAGCTCGGGCAGGCTCTCCTCCTCGTTGTAGACGGGGATGATGACGGATACCCGCTTGATATCGTTATGGTTCACGTGTCGTTACTCCAGTATGTCGGTCAGGGCTGCCACGACCCGATCCACGTCGGAGAGCGTCATGTCGGGGAAGAGGGGGAGGGTGCAGAGCCGTGACGAGTTCCACTCGGTATTGGGCAGCGAGAGCGTCGGGTAGCGCTCCCGGTAGTACTTCTGGGTATGGGCCGCCTTGAAGTGCAGGCCGGTGCCGATGCCGCGCTCCTGCAGTGCCTGCATCAGCTGATCGCGATCGAGGCCGCAACGGGCCGGATCGACCCGCACCATGAAGAGGTGCCAGGCGTGCAGATGGGCATAATCAGGAATGGCGAGCGGTTCGAACGGCAATCCCTCCAGCAGCTCACGATAGCGTGCAACCAGGATGGCGCGCCGGGCGTTGAGCTCGGGCAGGCGGGCCAGCTGTACCAGTGCGATGGCGGCGTTGATGTCGGCCAGGTTGTACTTGAAGCCCGGCATGATCACCTCTGCCTGCGGCTTGCGGCCCAGCGTCATCCGGTCGAAGGCATCGACCCCCAGCCCGTGGAATTTCAGCATCCGCACCTTGTCGGCCAGCGCTTTGTCATCGGTCACCAGCATGCCCCCTTCGGCACAGGTGAGGTTCTTGATGGCGTGGAAGGAGAAGATGGCGGTGCCGGTCTCGCCGATCCAGCGGGCGCGATAGCGGGTGCCGACCGCATGGGCGGCATCTTCGATGACCGGAATATCGTGCTGACGACCCAGGGCGAGGATAGGGTCGAGGTCGACCGGCGCCCCGGCGTAGTGAACCGGGATGATAGCCCGGGTGTTGGGGGTGATGAGCGGCGCTATCTGCCCGGCGCTGACCATCAGGGTATCCCTGTCCACATCGACAAAGACGGGGGTGGCCCCCAGCAGGGTGATGATGTTGATGGTGGAGACCCAGGTCTGGGAGGGGGTGATCACCTCGTCACCCGGGCCAATCCCCAGTGCCATCAGGGTGACATGCATACCGGCCGTTGCGGAGCAGAGCGCCACTGCATGCTGGCAGCCAAAGGTCTCGCAGAAACGCTGCTCCAGCTCATGATTTTTCGGGCCTGTGGTGATCCACCCTGATTGCAGAACCTCGCTGACGGCGTTGATCTCGGCCTCACCCATGGCGGGTTTCGAGAATGGCAGAAATTTTTTCATACGACTCCAGTCTTAATGTCGCAAGAGATCAAATGGCGATGAAAACCGGTATTGCCGATTTTCACTGGAAATATGCACGGCACAGATATCTATATCGCTCGATATATTTTCGAAAGTAGCTGAATAGCGAGTTTTTATTCAAGCGCACAGCAACACTTGGTAACAATTGCTGGCGTTTTTATGGATAACAAAATCTGGAAATATCTCGTAACAAAATATTGCTTGGTTTTATTTTGAATTGGTGTTTAGCCACTTATTTTTAGTGTTGTTACTCGATTTATTGGCCATTGCTGAATAGTTGCAATGTCATTCAGTATTGAAATTGCTTGTTACAAATTGCCCGTAGTGCAATTGGAGAAAGGATGTAAAGTTTCCAGCATCACGCATTATGGAATAGTCGTTATGAATATCACCGTTTTTGGCAGTGGCTATGTCGGCCTGGTACAGGCAATTGTATTGGCCGATGTCGGCCATCAGGTTATTTGTATTGATCTCGATGCAGAAAAAATAAGTCGGTTGTCCTGTGGCGAATTACCTATTTATGAACCCGGGCTGGATTCATTGCTGCATCAGACGCTACAAAATGGCTCGCTGAAATTCACCACGGATATATCCATGGCGGTTACCCACGGTGATGTGCAATTCATCGCCGTCGGCACACCCCCTGATGAGGATGGTTCGGCCGACCTGAGCGCCGTCAGGGCGGTGGCGAGGTCGATTGCCCAACATCGTGCCGACGAGGTGATCATCGTCAATAAATCCACCGTGCCGGTTGGTACGGCAGACAAGGTATTCCACTGGGTCAGGGAGCAGCAGGCAGAGCTCGGCAAGCAGTTCGAGTTCGATGTAGTTTCCAATCCCGAGTTTCTCAAAGAGGGGGCGGCTGTGCGTGATTGCCAGCGTCCGGATCGCATCGTCATCGGCACCGGCAAGGAGCGTTCCAGAGCCGTGATGCGCGAGTTGTACGAACCCTTCAACCGCAATCACGACCGCATTCTCTTCATGGACGTGCGCAGTGCCGAGCTGACCAAGTACGCCGCCAACTGCATGCTGGCTACCAAGATCAGCTTTATCAACGAGATTGCCGGGCTGGCCGAGCGGGTTGGTGCCGATATCGAGCTGGTGCGGCAGGGGATCGGTGCCGATCAGCGCATCGGCTACCAGTTTATCTATCCCGGTTGCGGCTATGGCGGCTCCTGTTTTCCCAAGGATGTGAGGGCGTTTTTGGCGACAGCCGCCGCCCTCGACTACGACACGCCGCTCATCCGCGCGGTGGAGCGGGTCAACGAGCGGCAGAAGTTCAAGCTCTTCGATACGCTCTCCACTCACTTTCAAGAGCTGGGCGAGTCGCTGGCGGGCAAGACCATCGCCATCTGGGGGCTCGCCTTCAAACCCAATACCGATGACATGCGCGAAGCGCCGAGTCGGGTGCTGATGGAGGCGCTGTGGCAGGAGGGGGCGCGGGTACAGGCCTTTGACCCGGTGGCGATGAAGGAGGCGCAGCGCATTTATGACTGCCAGCCCGAGCTGTCGCTGATGGGCACCAAGGAGGCTGCGCTGGCAGGGGCCGACGCACTGGTCATCTGCACCGAGTGGAACGAGTTCAAGGCGCCTGACTTTGCCCAGCTCAAGAAGATGCTGGCCATGCCGCTCATCATCGACGGTCGCAATCTCTATGACCCGCACAAGATGAAAACCTTGGGTTTCTCCTACTACGCCATCGGACGCGGGGAGACCATTGCAGAAGGAATGAGCCATGCCACGTCCTGAAATCTCGGGGCGCAAGCTCGGCTGGATGTTGCTGCTGGTGACTCTGGTGCTGCTGTTTGGCCAGTTTGATCATCAGCTCTGGACGCCTGATGAGCCCCGCGAAGCGGCCATTGCGCTCGAGATGTACCGCAGTGGTGACTGGGTGGTGCCGACCCTGGGCGGGCGCAGCTTTATCGAGAAGCCGCCGCTCTTCTACATGGCCGCTCTGCCGTTTCTTGATGGGTTTGCATCCTGGCTGGGGATAACAAACACCCTGCGTTTGGCGGGCGTGGTCTGGGCGGCAGGCATGCTGCTCTTCACCGGCCTGCTGGCCTATCGCCTGCTTGGCAACAGGTCGGCGGCACTCTGGTCGGTCATCGCGCTGGGCACCATGGAGGGATTTATTATCAATACGCACTGGATCAGGACGGACAGTGCGCTTGCCTTCTTTGTCGTATTTACCCTCTGGGCATTCGCCGAATATTATCTGGCGCATCGCAACTTGATGGCGATTATTGCCGGACTGGGTCTGGCTGGCTGTTTTATGGCAAAAGGCCCGATCGGGCCGCTGACGGTGTTTTTCGGCTGGTTGCCCCTCTTTCTCTTTGCTGCCCGCAAAGCAGTAAACGAGAAAAGTGTTCCCGTTTTTATATTCCAACACTTGCTGGTGCTGTTGTTTTTTATATTGCCAGTCGCAGCCTGGGTTCGTGAGCTAATTAATCATGTCGATGGCGATGCCTTGTGGCATGAGTGGTTCTGGAAGAATCAGGTTGGCCGTCTTACTGGCACTTCGACCGAACTGGGTCATATCAAGAAAGGTGCCTATCTCTATTACTTGTGGGGCATGGTGGAATATACCATTCCATGGTTGCCATTCATTGTTTATTGGGGATGGCAAACGGTGAAACAGCGGGAGTGGAGCCGTGAGCGGCTACTTTTGCTGTGCTGGGCGCTTGGGACTCTTTTATTGTTAACTCTCTCTTCGACCAAACGCACCCTCTATCTTTTCCCGCTATTACCGGTATTTGCCATCATGCTGGGGCAGGTCAGCCTGAGCTGGCCGGTGTGGACAGCCCGTTATGGTCGGGGGTGGCTCTACTTCATGCTGCTGTTCTGCGTTGCCATCATTGCACTCCCCCTGCTGGGTTTGCCTCTGCCGTTTGCCAGCCAGATTCCGGCAGAAGTGCAGCAAGCCGCCAGCAAGCTGGGGTGGCGGTACATTCCCGCCATCATCCTGTTCGTGATGGCGCTGGAGCTGCTGTTGCGGCGCAAGGAGGTACATGGCGCCATTCATGTCACCAGCTCGGTGGCCATTATGTTTCTGCTCACCTTTGCGCTGGTCTACCCGCTGATCGATGCCGCCAAGGGGGGGGCGGGCAAGATGACCCATCTGCTGGAGGGGATCCCGCTCGAGACGCGGGATCGCATTGCCGGCTGGCGGCTGGGTGAAACCGAGCTAGGTCTGCTCTCTGTCTATGAAGAGATGCAGGTAGTGAATCTGGACGGGAAGGGGGTGAGGAATGTGCTTGCCTGTCACGATGCCAGATTCGATGCGGTGCTGGTCAACGGTACGGCGCAGGAGATGGCAAATCTGCTGGAGGGGATCCCCTATCAGCAGCTGGCACAGACCTCGCTTCGTTCGGACAAGGGGCAGCTGCTGACGCTGGTTGCCGCAGAGCAGTGCCATTGATCTATTTATTTCCACTTCAGGATCGTCGGATGACGCAATATGTACGTTTGGTAATCGCACTGTGGTAGCGCCGGTTGCCATGCTGGGGGATGCCCGCGGAGCGGGGTTTCACTACCGCTATTGATGGCGGGCTTTCCCCGGCCGGGCTGATTGCAGATATAAAAAAACCGATGCCTTGGCATCGGTTTTTTTACTGTTACCGGTTAATTCGCACTCAGCTGCGGGCGAGGCGGTTTTCCGGGTAGTTCTTGGCCAGCACTTCGCGAGCATGTTTGGCCAGCTCCGGCATCTTCAGGGTGTCGTAAGACTCGACCATGATCTCCAGCGCTTTTTCGGTTTCGGCTGTATCGGGGTAGGTTTCGACAATCAGCTTGGCCCGGTTGGCAGCCGCGACCAGTGCATCGCGCTTCACGTAGTACTCGGCGACGCTCAGGTCATATTTGGCCAGACGGTTCTTCAGACCAATCATGCGGGCACGGGCATCGGCGGCATAGACGCTGTTGGGGTAGTTCTGCAACAGGGTCTTGAAGTCCTGGAATGCCTGGCGGGCATAGGCCGGGTCTTTGTCATCGCGGGAGATGCCAAAGAGGCTCTGGAAGAAGTTGTAATCCGCTGCCATGTTGGTCAGGCCGCGCATATAGAAGACGTAATCGATGTTCTTGTGCGCCGGATTTAGGCGGATAAAACGGTCGATATTGGCGATCGCCTGAGCGGTATCATCCTGCTTGTAGTAGGCATAGATGAGGTCAAGCTGCACCTGGTTGGAGTAGGCGCCGAACGGGTAGCGAGAGTCCAAAGCCTCCAGCAATTCAGTGGCTTGCACGTAATTGCCAACGTCCAGTTTGAGGCGTGCTTTCTGGTACAGGGTCTCCGGCGGTTCGTCGGGTACCTTGGGTTTGGTGCTGGAACAGCCTGTGATCAAGGTAGCGACCAAGGCGAGCGACATCAGCAGGTGAGACTTCTTTCCCATCAACAACATCCGGTCCATTTCCACGAAATTGGCAAAGTATCCGTTATGCTTGGCTAAAAGAAAAGCTAGAATACCCGGATTATTTCGAATTGATACCCCCCGCTCAAGAGACCATACATGAGCCAGCATATTGAACTGACAGGCGAATTCCAGGATCACCAATTCGGGCAGCGACTCGACCAGGCCCTGGCCGAATTGTTTCCCGACTACTCCCGAACCCGCATCAAGGAGTGGATTTTACAGGACAAAGTGACCCTGGATGGTCAGGTTGCCAACACCCCGCGCGAGAAGGTGATTGCTGGGCAACAGGTGCATGTGGATGTAGAGCTGGAAGATGACACCCGCTTTGATGCGCAGGATATCGAGCTCAACATCGTTTACGAAGATGAACACATTCTGGTGATCGACAAGCCGGCCGGTCTGGTTGTCCACCCGGGCGCCGGTACGCCGGATGGCACCATTCTCAACGCCCTGCTGCACCGCTACCCCGGTATTGCCGAGGTCCCCCGTGCCGGTATCGTGCACCGTCTGGATAAAGACACCACTGGTCTGATGGTGGTTGCCAAGACCGTACCTGCCCAGACCCATCTGGTAGAAGCGCTGCAGGCGCGCCAGATCACCCGTGAGTACGAAGCGATCGCCATCGGTCACATGACCGCCGGCGGCACCGTCGATGCCCCCATCGGCCGTCACCCGACCCAGCGTACCCATATGGCCGTCGTGCCCAATGGCCGTCCTTCCGTGACCCACTATCGGGTGCACGAGAAGTTCCGTGGCCACACTCGTCTGCGTCTGCGTCTGGAAACCGGTCGTACCCACCAGATCCGTGTCCACATGGCCCACATCAAGCATCCGCTGGTGGGTGACCCGGCCTACGGTGGCCGTCTGCGCCCGCTGCGCAACGCCACGCCGGAACTGACCGAGGCCCTGCGCGGCTTCCGTCGTCAGGCTCTGCACGCGACTATGCTGCAGCTGGCCCACCCCATTACCGGTGAGGTCATGCAGTGGCACTCCCCCACGCCGCAGGACATGCTGGATCTGATGGAAGTGCTGCGTGCGGATACGTTGGCCAATCCGGACGAGCTGGTCTGGAAATAGTGGTAAATCTGGCAGTGTTGCGACGACTTCTGCCGTAACCCGCCGATACAGCGCGTAGCACACAGAACCTTGAAACGGGGCGTCTTGACTGGTTGCAGCCAAGAGCCCCGTTTCCATTTGAACGATAGAGCGTGAAGGAGTGAGCAATGAAATGGATTGAACCCGACTGGCCGGCGCCAGCACGCGTCCGGGCTCTTTCGACCACCCGTGATGGTGGTGTCAGCGAAGGGGTCTTTGCCGGTCTCAATCTGGGCGCCCACGTAGGGGACGAACCGGCCAGGGTCGAGGCCAACCGGGCCCGGCTGCAGCAGGTGGCCGCCATCCCGGGGCCCCTCAACTGGCTCAATCAGGTGCACGGCACCGTCGTTCATCCGGTCAGCAGCCATTATGAACAGGCACCGGATGCCGATGCCGCCTGCGCCCATGAGGCGGATCAGGCCTGCATCGTGATGACCGCCGACTGTCTGCCGGTGCTGTTTTGCGATCGGGCCGGCACAGTGGTGGCCGCCGCTCACGCCGGTTGGCGCGGACTGAAAGATGGCGTGCTGGAGGCAAGCATCGCCGCCATGGGCTGCGAGCCGGGCGAGATCCTGGCCTGGCTGGGCCCGGCCATCGGCCCTACCGCGTTTGAAGTGGGTGGCGAGGTGCGGGAGGCCTTTATAGCCGAGCAGGCCGAGGCGGCAGGTGCGTTCGTGCCTTCGTCCAATGAGGGGAAATGGCTGGCGGATATCTACCAGCTGGCCCGGCTGCGCCTTGCCCGCGCCAGCGTCACCGCCGTCTATGGTGGCGAATACTGCACCTTCAGCGACAGCGAGCAGTTCTACTCTTATCGTCGCAACGGCCAGACCGGCCGGATGGCCTCCATCATCTGGTTGGCGTCCTGATGAAGCTCCCCGCCCTGCATCTGGCAAGGGCGGGGATCCCCTCTCGCCCCGTCTTGCAGAAAAAATAACCAGCACCGCCCCTTGAAATAGCCCGTACGGGCCTCATCTTTCATCTCAGAAAGTTATGTTGTTTGCCGCGCAAGCGGCGTCTGCCTGTTTGAAGGGGGAGTGCAATGCGCCTCGATCGCCTTACCAGCAAATTCCAGATTGCTATTTCCGATGCCCAGTCTCTTGCGCTGGGTCGTGACCACCAATTCATCGAACCCGTTCATCTGATGACCGCACTGGTCAATCAGGATGGCGGCTCCATCCGTCCGTTGCTCACCCTGACCGGGATGGATATCAATGCCCTGCGCTCCCGCCTCGGCGAGGAGCTGGATCGCCTGCCGCGGGTCAGCGGTGTGGAAGGGGACGTGCAGCTCTCCAACGGCCTCGGCCGCCTGCTTAACGTCTGCGACAAACTGGCCCAGCAGCGCAAGGATCAGTTCATCTCCTCCGAACTGTTCGTGCTGGCGGCCCTCGACGAGAAGGGCACGCTGGGCGAGTTGCTGCGCGCTCAGGGGCTGACCAAAGAGAAGCTCGAAGCAGCCATCGACAAGGTGCGTGGCGGCAAGAAGGTGGAGGATGCCAACGCCGAGGAGAACCGTCAGGCGCTGGAGAAGTACACCATCGATCTGACCGAGCGGGCCGAACTCGGCAAGCTCGACCCGGTGATTGGCCGGGATGACGAGATCCGCCGCACCATTCAGGTGCTGCAACGTCGTACCAAGAACAACCCAGTGCTGATCGGGGCTCCCGGTGTCGGTAAAACCGCCATCGTCGAGGGGCTGGCCCAGCGCATCATCAACGGCGAGGTGCCGGAGGGGCTCAAGAACAAGCGAGTGCTGTCGCTGGACATGGGGGCACTGGTGGCCGGAGCCAAATATCGCGGCGAGTTCGAGGAGCGGCTCAAGGCTGTGCTGAGCGATCTCGCCAAGGAGGAGGGCAACGTCATCCTCTTTATCGACGAGCTGCACACCATGGTCGGCGCCGGCAAGGGCGAAGGGGCCATGGATGCGGGCAATATGCTCAAGCCTGCGCTGGCGCGGGGCGAGCTGCACTGCGTCGGTGCCACCACCCTGGACGAGTATCGCCAGTTCATCGAGAAGGATGCCGCGCTTGAGCGCCGTTTCCAGAAGGTGCTGGTGGAAGAGCCGACAGTCGAAGATACCATCGCCATCCTGCGCGGCCTGAAAGAGCGTTACGAGCTGCACCACCATGTCCAGATCACCGACCCCGCCATCGTGGCGGCGGCTCAGCTGTCGCACCGCTATATCGCGGATCGCCAGCTGCCGGACAAGGCCATCGACCTTATCGACGAGGCGGCAGCCAGCATCCGGCTGCAGATCGACTCCAAGCCCGAGGTGCTCGATCGCCTCGAGCGGCGCATCATCCAGCTCAAGCTGGAGCAGCAGGCGCTGATGAAGGAGGACGATGACGCCAGTCGCAAACGGCTGGAGCTGATCAATCAGGAGATTGGCGAAAAAGATCGTGAATACAACGAGCTGGACGAGGTGTGGAAGGCCGAGAAGGCTGCCCTCGCCGGCACCCAGCATATCAAGGCTGCGCTGGAGCAGGCCCGTCAGGATCTCGATGTGGCGCGCCGCGCAGGCGACCTGGGCCGGATGTCCGAGCTGCAGTACGGCCGCATTCCGGAGCTGGAGAAACAGCTGGATCTCGCCACGCAAGCCGAGATGCAGGAGACCAGTCTGCTGCGCAACCGGGTCACAGATGTGGAGATTGCAGACGTCTTGGCGCGCTGGACCGGGATTCCGGTCGCCCGCATGCTGGAAGGGGAGCGCGACAAGCTGCTGCGGATGGAAGATCAGCTGCACAGCCGGGTGATTGGCCAGGAAGAGGCGGTCGATGCGGTCTCCAATGCCATTCGTCGCTCTCGCGCCGGGCTGTCCGATCCGAACCGCCCCATCGGCTCCTTCCTGTTCCTGGGGCCCACCGGGGTGGGCAAGACCGAGCTGTGCAAGGCGCTGGCCGAGTTCCTGTTCGATACCCAGGATGCCATGGTGCGGATCGATATGTCCGAGTTCATGGAGAAACACAGCGTGGCCCGTCTGGTGGGGGCACCTCCCGGATACGTGGGTTATGAAGAGGGCGGTTATCTGACCGAGGCGGTACGCCGTCGTCCCTACTCGGTGATCCTGCTGGACGAGGTGGAGAAGGCACACCCCGATGTGTTCAACATCCTGCTGCAGGTGCTGGATGATGGCCGTCTGACCGATGGTCAGGGTCGTACCGTCGATTTCCGCAACACCGTGGTCATCATGACCTCCAACCTTGGTTCGGATCTGATTCAGGAGCACCACTCCGAGAAGGATTACGACGAGATGAAGGCCATGCTGATGGATGTGCTGACCCGCAGTTTCCGGCCGGAGTTTATCAACCGGATCGACGAGACGGTGGTGTTCCATCCGCTCGGCGAGGAGCACATCAAGTCCATCGCCCGGATCCAGCTCAAGAGCCTGATGGGCCGTCTCGAGGCTCAGGGTTACGAGGTGGAGGTGAGCGAAGCGCTGCTCAACAAGCTGGTTCACGCCGGGTTCGACCCCGTCTACGGGGCACGCCCCCTCAAGCGGGCGATCCAGCAGAAGGTGGAGAACCCGCTGGCGCAGGCGCTGCTCTCCGGCCGCATCGTCCCCGGCAAGAAACTGCTGCTGGGAGCCGACAGCAACGGCCTCACCATGACCCAGTAACCAGTCTCATATCTATGTTTGCAACGCCAGCCCTCGGGCTGGCGTTGCCATATCTGGGCGATGGAAAATAAAAAAACGGCAATCCGAAGATTGCCGGGAGGAATGTAGTGAAGCGACCTGACGTGGGTTGAGCGGGTCGCAGGGGCAAGCCCCCGATTTCGAAACAAAGCCGCTAACGGCCTTGCGTCTTACAGCCTGCCGGGGATGCGCTCGCTCAACCCCGATGGCCACCTGCCTGTTGCCATGCCGGCTGCGATGGTGCCGGCATGGCCTTTATTCGTTACAGCATGCCTTGCACAGCAGCTTTCATCTCGGCTGGCCAGACGCCGACCTGGACCTGGCCGATGTGCTCTTTTTGCAGCAGCAGCATGGCCAGACGGGATTGGCCGATACCGCCACCGATGGTTTGCGGCATCCGTGCTGCCAGCAAATCCTGATGCCAGTCGTACTGCAGGCGATCTTCATCGCCGGTGATGGCCAGCTGGCGGCGCAGCGCCTCAGCATCGACCCGGATCCCCATGGAGGAGATCTCGAAGCTGTCTTGCAGTACCGGGTTCCACACCAGAATGTCGCCGTTCAGACCTGCCAGACCCAGCTCGCTGTGGCTGCTCCAGTCGTCATAGTCCGGGGCGCGTACATCGTGGCGCTCACCGTGGGAGAGGGCACCACCGATGCCGATCAGGAATACGGCACCCAGCTCCTTGGCGATGGCCCGCTCACGCCCCTTGGCATCGAGATCCGGGTAGCGGGCCAGCAGCTCTTCGCTGTGCAGGAACTGGATATCGGCCGGCAGGAAGGGGGTCAGCTCATGTTCGGCGCAGACTGCGCGCTCGGTGGCCTTGATGGCGGCCCAGATGCCGCGCACGGTTTCCTGCAGATAGGCGAGATCGCGGCGCTCGCTCGGCATCACCTTCTCCCAGTCCCACTGATCCACGTAGACGGAGTGGATGGGGGTGAGCTTGTCTTCATCCGGGCGCAGCGCCTTCATGTGGGTGTAGATCCCTTCACCCGGGCCGAAGCCGAAGCGACCCAGAGTCTGGCGCTTCCATTTGGCCAGTGAATGGACCACTTCGTAGCTGTGCTCCGGCAGGGTTTTCACCTTGACCTGCACTGCATTCTCGTGGCCAGAGAGGTTGTCCTGAGTGCCATCACCGACCCGGCTCAGAATGGGGGCTTGTACCTCCATCAGACCCAGTTGCTGGGCGAGTTGGCGGGAGAACATCTCTTTGACGAAGCTAATCTGCTGCTGGCTGCGAATGTAGTGCTGTTTCATGCTGAATTCCTGTTTCAAACCCCGTTGGATGTGGTGATTCTTCAACGGATTGCCAACCAGATTCAATATTCGATAATAAAAATAGGCTTTGTGTATTTTTTTCTTCAAAATGAGCGAGCATTTAATGAGATATCGCTAACGGGAGTGCAAAAAAATGCCGGAAAATTACCGGATCGATAATCTCGATCAGGCCATCCTCACCGCCCTGATGGAGAATGCGCGTATTCCTTATGCCGAACTGGCCAAGCAGCTGGCGGTCAGCCCGGGCACCATCCATGTGCGGGTGGAGAAGATGAAGCAGGCGGGGATCATCGAGGGGACGCGGGTGCAGGTTAACCCCAAGAAGCTGGGCTATGACGTCTGCTGCTTTATCGGGATCAATCTGAAGAGCGCCAAGGATTACCCCTCGGCGCTGGCCAAGCTGCAGGCGCTGGACGAGGTGGTGGAGGCCTACTACACCACCGGCCACTACAGCATCTTTATGAAGGTGATGACCCGCTCCATCGACGAGCTGCAGATAGTGCTGATCAACAAGATCCAGACCATCGACGAGATCCAGTCCACTGAAACCCTGATCTCGCTGCAGAATCCGATCCTGCGGGACGTGAAGCCCTGAGCAACTGATCAGGGTTCGATATAGGGAATGCCGTACTTGTCGTAGAGCGCCTTGAGCCGGCCATCCCGTTTCATGCGCAGCAGTTCGGCATCGTAGGCGGCCATCTGGGCCTGGGTATTCTTGTCCGCTTTGGCGCGGGTCCAGGTGTTGAAGTAGGGGCTGCTTTTGAGCGGTTTGGGCAGGTAGTCGAGCCTGCCCTCCAGACCCTCGTCCCTGATCTGGGCGAAGGCGGTGACCAGCGGCATGGGCACGGTATCGATCCGTCCGGCAAGCAGTTTGCGCAGTTGCAGCCGATTCATCGGAATTTGCTGGAAGTGGTAGGTTGGATCGGCCATGGTCGCAGTGAGCTCGGGGGTATAGGAGAAATCCCTGGTAACGCCGATGCGCCAGGGTTTGAGGTCGGCCAGCGTCTCGTAACGGATCTTCAGCAGGTCTGCCTTGCGTACAAAGAAGTGCCAGCTGTGGCGAACGTGGGCCTGCTGGGGGTAGATGAGATAGCGCTCGCGTGCGGCATTGTAGGAGTGGGTCAGAACTATATCGCAGAGACCGGTTTCGGCATTGCGGGTGAGGCGGGCGCCGGAGTCGATCAGTTCGATTCGGACAGGGATCCCCAGCTTGCCGAAGATGGCGGTGACAATGTCGATATCGAGGCCACGGGGCTGCTGATTGGCATCGAGAAATTTGAGCGGGTGCTCCATGGTGCCGCAGACTACCAGCTCTTTGGCGCATAGGCTGAGCGGGAACAGTAGTAGCCAAAGCAGATGGGTTACGCGCAAACTACCCCTCCTGAACCCGAATGAAGAACTTTGGAGCCTGCTCCCCGTATATTGGGTGGCTCCTGATTGGTAGAGACGACAGTGTATGGCAAACCCTGAAATCGAGAGCCCGCTGGACGGGATAGACAAGTTGACCGTCCTCCTGTATCGCCTTGGCTTGAGCGGTGCGGCGCTGTTGCTACTCTGTCGCGGTGCGGCCTTGCTGAGTCATGGTGGCCTGTTGCCACCGGCACAATGGTTGATGTTGCTGGCGCTGGCAAGCGCTATCTGCGCCTTTTCGCTGCACATCTATGACAAGCGGATTCGGCTGATACTTCAGGGTTCTGGATGGGCCGCACTGGCCTTGCTGTCTATCGGAGCACCGGATGCACTGGTGCTGGGGGCCGCCCTGGTCACCCTGTCCGGGCTGGCCTTCAAGGAGCAGTTCTGTTTTGCGATCCCCGGGATCAAGCTGGTGCCATTGCTGCTGCCGCTGTTGTGGTTGCTGGAGTGGTTGCAAGTGGCATGGGTCGCAGCTCTGGTTGCACTGGTAAGCGGGGCTCTGCTTACCCTGCTGGCGCTGGCCAAGTGGCGGATGCCCCTCCATTTTGATATTGGTGACAAGGGGCGCTACCAGATCTAGCTCTGTGACCGGAAGTGGCGTCGGTGCGACCCGGCTGATACTGCGTTAACGGCGCAACTCATGGATGAGGATGAAAGGAGAGGGAGGTCTTATGCGTGCATTGGTAACCGGTTGTGGCCGTCGGCTAGGGTTTTATCTGTGCGAGCAGCTGGTGGCTGCGGGCTGGCAGGTGACCGGCAGCTATCGCAGCGAGCGACCCGAGCTGGCGCGGCTGCGGGGTCTGGGTGTCGAGTTGGTACAGGCCGATCTGGCGAGTGAAGAGCAGGTGGGCAAATTGATCGACGTGCTGGCATCCCATCAGGATCTGGCACTGGTGATCCACAACGCCTCGGCCTTCGAGCCACAGGCGGCCGAGCCCGCGGCGCAGCTTACCCAGTTTGATCAGTTCTACCGGGTGCACATGGCGGCCCCCTTCCAGCTCAACCGGGCGCTGGCGCCGCAACTGGCGAACAACGCCAACGCCAGCATCATCCACATCACCGATATCTACATCCACGCCCCGGCCCCGCGTTTTGCCAGCTATGTGGCCACCAAGGCGGGAGCCCATTCGCTGGCCATGAGCTTTGCCCGCGAGCTGGCCCCGTCAATCCGGGTCAACACCATAGAGCCGGGCCCCATCCTGTTTCTCGACGAGCATGACGAGGCGTGGCGCCAGCAGGTGCTGGCGAAAACGCCGCTGGCGCGGGAGGGAGGGCTGGAGCCTATCTGGCAGGCGGTGCAGTTACTGATGGCGAACAGCTATATGACCGGGGCCAGCATCAAGGTGGATGGGGGGCGCGCTCTGGCCGTGCTCTGATGGCATGCAAACCGTGGCTGGCTCCAGACCTATCGACTGGATATGTACGGTTTTACCCGAGCCGGTGGGCAGATGCAGCTGCAGCGCAACCTTGGGATCGTGCACCTCGCCGTGTCCGTAGAGTTCGGCCAGCAGCTCGATGAGGTAGGAGTCGACCTGCTCCGCAGCAAAGTCGCCGTGCGGGTTGCTGGCGAGAATGTCGATGTCGAGCGGGCGGTCGTGTACCTTGCAGAGAGGGTCGCTGCGGTCGCGGCCATGACCCACTTCCATCGCCACAAAGGCCTGTTTCAGGGCGGAGGCATCCAGTTCGCTCTCCAGGATCAGCAGACAGTTGAGAAAGTCATGGCTGGAGTGCATCCCCACCGGCTTGGTGCTGATCACCGAGCTGATCTGCAAACGGCCAAAGCGGCTGGCCAACTCCTCCAGCACCCGGGTGACATGAGTGTTTGGGTCAAGATTGGAACCAATGCTACACAGATAGAACATGCTCACCGTCCTTGGTTAGGGCTCATCTGAAATGTATACGCAGCTCACGGTTATCGGATTAACTATGCTGTAACATTGTATTATCTATTGTGATCCAGCACTGATTGGCAGAAAGGAGGTTTGCATGAGTGTTGAGCTGAAATGGGCGTTGTTGACCGCCTCGGGCGCGCTGGCGATGATCCTGACCATCTGTCTGGCGTCTGTCGCTCTGGCGTAAGTCACCACAATCCAGATAATCCGAACCGGCCTGTTGGCCGGTTTTGTTTTTTGGGCGGTGGGGGCTATGCTGGCGCACCGGTGAGAACGCAAGAGAAGAGACGATGACCAAGGTTCGCCCACGCTCCCTGCTGCAGGTGGTATTGATGGGATTTGTGCTGGTGCTGATGCCGCTCGGCGGCATGATCTGGCACAACACCAATGCCCTGACCCACCTGAGCCAGCTCACCAGCGACGAGATGGAAAGAGCGGTCAAGGATACCCGCCGTGCCACCCTGCTTACTGCCCAAGCCATCGATATCGAGCGCACCCTGCGCCGCTTTGCGGTGCTGGGTGATAGCCGCAGTCTGGCCAGTTACCGGTTGCAGCTTGAGGGGTATCACCGCCTGCTGGCGGAGCATCGCAACTCCCTCTCCGATCCCCAGCTCTATGGCGGGCTGGACGAGCTGCTCGCCTCCCTTGGCAATCTGCAGGAGGGGGGGCAGGCGAGAAAGGCGGTTGCCGGCGATATCCTCGACCAGTTCAGTCGCTTGAGCCAGCAGCTGGAGACAGGCACCCGCAGCCGGGTTGACGAACAGATGGATCGGGTACGTCTGGCCATCGATGCCCTGACCAAAGAGCTCTGGTGGGTCAGCGGTCTGGTGGCGGGGATCAGCCTGCTGCTGGTCTTTATCTTCACCTACCTGATCACCCATCCGGTACGACAAATTGAGTCGCGTATCTTGAGTCTGGGCGCAGGGGTAGAGCCGGATCCGCAGCCGGTGGATGGCCCCGCCGAACTGGTGTTGCTGGGGGAGCGGATCCTCTGGCTGCACGACAAACTCAAGGAGCTGGAGCTGCAAAAATACCAGTTCCTGCGTCATGTCTCCCACGAACTGAAGACCCCGCTGGCGGTGCTGCGCGAGGGATCGGATCTGCTCTGCGAGCAGCTGGTCGGGCCTCTGACACCGGATCAGCTGGAGATCTGCCAGATGCTGGATGAGAACAGCCGCCGCTTGCAGACCCTTATCGAGCGTCTGCTCGATTTCAACCGCCTCACCCAGCAGGAGGCGTTCGAACTGGAGCCGGTTCCCCTGTTGCCCATGCTGGCAGAACTTTCTGCCGAGTATCGGCTGGCATTGGAGTCCAAGCAGATCCGTGTACACTTGCCGACCGAACCGGTTACCTTGTGGGCAGAGCCCTACCGGTTGAGGTTGATCCTCGATAACCTCTTCTCCAACGCCGTCAGTTATGGTGCCCAGGGTGGCAATATCTGGATCCGCGCCGGAGCAGAGGAGCAGGCGAGCTGGTTGGAGGTTGCCAATGAGGGGCCCGAGATCCCCGAGGCAGATCAGCAGCGCATTTTTGAACCCTTCGAGCAGGGCAGCACAGTGCGGCAAGGTGTCCTGAAAGGCTCTGGCATGGGGCTTTCCATCGCTCGCGAGTCTGCTTCCAGCCTGGGAGGGGAGTTGGTTCTGGTGAAGGATGAACAGGCGGATGTCTGCTTCAGGTTGACGTTGAAATGAGGTCTATGAAAATACAGCGCGTATTTCCAGCCCTGCTAGCCGGGCTGCTCGCGGGTTGCTCCTGGCTGCCGCCGCAGGCACAGCAGGAGTCCTCCGATATCGCTTTTGCCAAGCGAATGGAGTTTGCCAACAAGGAGATGCAGGTGCGCCTGCAATACTCCGACTGGTTGCTGGCCAGCCATCCCCAGCAGCGGGTACAGGAGCGGCAGCGTCTCAAGGGGGCTGACGATCTGGAGAGCCGGGTCAGTCTGGCGATGGTCGATTCCCACCCCGCCGAGGCGGTGGCCACTCGCCGCGCCGGTCTGGCACGCCTGAAGAAGATGCTGCCGGAGCTGGGGCTCGACGCCCAGGCGTTTTTGCGCAGCTGGATCGCCCTTGGCGAGGAGCTGCTGGTTCGCGACAGCAGGCGTGATGACCAGAGTCAGGAGATCCAGAAGCTGCGTCGCCAGATCGAGCAGCTCACCGCTATCGATGAACAGCTCAACCAGCGCAAACTGGATGAACATCGCGAGGTAGTACCATGAGCCGGATCCTGCTGGTGGATGATGACGTCAGCCTGCTCAAATTGATGAGCATGCGGCTGCGCAGTCAGGGCTATGAAGTGGATACAGCCGACAGTGCGGAGGGGGCGCTCGATCGGTTGCGTCAGCAGCGCGCCGATCTGGTGTTGAGTGACTTGCGGATGGGGGGCATGGACGGGCTGGCGCTGTTCGAGCGGATCCAGGCCCAATGGCTCGGCTTGCCAGTCATCATCATGACCGCCCACGGCACCATACCCGACGCCATTCAGGCGACCCGTTCCGGGGTGTTCAGCTTTCTGACCAAGCCCATCGACAAGGATGAGCTGCTGGCCACCATAGAGCAGGCCCTCAGCCTGACCCGCCCGAAGCAGCAGCTGGAGTGGCAGTCGCTGATCCTGACCCGCAATCCCCAGCTGGAGCAGCTGCTGATCCAGGCGCACAGCATCGCCACCATGGAGGTGCCCGTGCTGATCATGGGGCCGTCCGGTTCCGGCAAGGGGGCGATGGCGCAGGCGCTCTATCAGGCGAGCCAGCGGCGCGAGCGGCCGCTGCACACCATCAACTGTGCCGCCATTCCCTGGGCGGCCCTCGACCTGCAGCTGTTCGGGGAGGATGGTCACTCCGGTCTGTTCGAGCAGGCCAAGGGGGCGACCCTCTTTCTCGACGAGATCGGCAGCCTGTCGGAGTCGCTGCAGGCCAAGTTGCTGCAGGTGATGGAGGAGTATGGTCAGGGCACCCCGGAGGTGCGGGTGCTCAGCTCCAGCCATCAGGATCTGGTCAGGGCGATGGAGGAGGGGCGCTTTCGCGAAGATCTCTTCTACCGTCTCAACGTCGCCAATATTACCCTGCCATCCCTTAGCGCCCGCAGCGAGGATATCCCCCTGTTGGCCCGTCAGGCCCTCGATGACTACCGCAGTCGCAACAGTGACTGCGCTGCCATGGGCTTTTCACCCGAGGCGCTGGCGATGCTTGCAGCGGCGGCCTGGCCCGGCAACGTGCGCCAGCTCTGCAATGTGGTGGAACAGCTGGCCAGCCTCTGCTGCAGTCCGGTGATCGGGGTATCCATGGTGGAGTCGGCCCTGAGCGGTGGTGGCGGTGGCATCCCCTCGTTCAACGAGGCGCGGGCCGAGTTCGAGAAGGAGTATCTGATCCGGCTGCTGCGCACCACCGAGGGCAACGTGACTCTGGCAGCCAACATGGCGGGGAGGAATCGTACCGATTTCTACAAGTTATTGAATCGGCACGGCATCGAGGCGGCAAACTTCAAATCGAAAGGGTAACGCTGTGCGAAACGGCCCTGAATGAGAGGACAGAGGGCCGCTTCGCAGTGGATATCGCTCAGGCGGGGTCGGTGACGCCATCCGCGTTGCGGGGCTTCAGGGTCTTTTGGGAGAGCCAGAGGCCGCTCGCCTTCATCAGATAACCGAACAGGGCACCTACCACCAGCGAGGGCAGCACCAGTCGCCACTCGCCCGCCGCCCCGAAGGTGGCGCAGCAGCCGGCAAAGGTGCCGGGAATATAGCCGAGCCACTGCTGCTTGGCCTGCACGCACATCAGGGTTGCCACTACGCCCGTCATCACATAACCCGCCACGCCGGCACCCCACAGGTCACCGCCATGGATCAGCAGCAGCGCCCACAGCATGCCGCTGGTATTGCAGAAGATGGTTTGCAGCAGCGCCTTGTAACCGCCGCTGGAGGCGAAATAGCTGGTGCAACCGAGGAAGCCGACCCAGGAGAGCAGGCCTAGCGCGACGGCCAGCCAGCCCCATACGGCTGAGAGAATACCTGTGGTGATAGCGATGGCGATCAGTGGGCTCATGGCGTGACTCTTCAGTTGGCTTCACGAAAACGGGCAGCCTACCCCTGGCAATCGGGGCGGCAAGCGGGGGCGGAATTGTGTGTGATCTCCATCACCTTTTTCAACTCAGGAATACGCTTGCGCTCGCGAAAAAAATTCATTGGTGACCGGCCAAACCCTCGACCATAGTTAGAGGCCCTGTCCTGCTCATGGAGTGAGTCTGATGGTGCCAAATGTGATCGTTCCCCTGCTGGTATTCGTAGTGCTGTTTCTGGTCGGAACCATGGCCAAGGCGCTGCCCCTGTACCACCTGATGTAATCCGGTGTGAAATAAAAATCTGCCGGGGCGGGTCTTATCTCTGTCGCCTCTAACTGCCCCGGGAGTTTTTCATGTTGATCAAACGTCGTGCCCCCCATCATCTCACCGAACAGGATGTCACCCCGGAAGCCGTCTATCAGGATCGCCGCCTCATTCTCAAGGGGCTGGGTCTGGGCGCCGCCACCCTCGCTTTCCCCACTCAGGCCGGTGTGCTCGACCTGCTACGCGGTAAAGAGGATGCGCCCCGGCTAGCCACCAAGCCGCTCAACAGCAAGCAGGCCCCGCGACCAGCTGATCTGGTGCTGACACCGGAAGAGAAGGCCACCAGTTACAACAACTTCTACGAGCTCGGTACCGACAAGACGGATCCGGCCCGCAACGCCCATTACCTCAAACCTGAACCCTGGACGTTGAAGGTGGAGGGGGAAGTCGCCAAACCCTTCACTCTGGATGTGTGGGATCTCATCAACAAAACCGAGCTGGAGGAGCGGATCTACCGGCTGCGCTGCGTCGAAGCCTGGTCGATGGTGCTGCCCTGGAATGGCATCTCGCTGGCGGAGCTTATTCGCCGTGCCGAACCGACCAGCCGCGCCAAGTTTGTCGCCTTCGAGACCCTGTTCGATCCGAAACAGCTGCCCGGTCAGGCCTCTGCCTCCCTTGGCGGTGGTATCGACTATCCCTACGTCGAGGGGCTGCGCATCGACGAGGCGATGCACCCTCTCTCTTTCCTTGCCATGGGGCTCTACGGCAAGACTCTGCCCGCCCAGAATGGCGCGCCGATCCGGCTGGTGGTGCCGTGGAAGTACGGCTTCAAGAGCATCAAGAGCATCGTCTCGATCCGCTTGGTGGAGGAGATGCCGCCCACCACCTGGAACCTGCTCGCCCCCAACGAATATGGCTTCTACGCCAACGTCAACCCGCAGGTGGATCACCCGCGCTGGAGTCAGGCCAGCGAGCGCTTCATCGGCGAGGGCGGGCTGTTCGGTGCCAAGCGCCAGCCGACCCTGATGTTCAATGGCTATGGCGACGAGGTCGCCTCGCTTTATCAGGGGATGGATCTGCGCCAATGGTACTGAAACTGAAAGCCTCACATATCAGCGGCTTGCGGTCGCTGGTGCATCTGGGTTCCCTCGGCTTTCTGCTCTGGCTGGGCTACGCCCTGCCGGCCGGTCTGCTGGGGGGCGACCCCGTGCCCGGGCTTATCCACTACCTCGGCAAGGGTGCGCTCAACCTGCTGCTGCTTACCCTGCTGGTCTCGCCGCTGGCCAAACGCTGGCGGCAGGGGCAGCTCATCAAGCTGCGCCGCCCGCTCGGGCTCTGGTGCATGGTCTGGGCGCTGCTCCACTTCATGGTGTGGCTGGGGCTGGATCTGCAGTTTGACTGGGGGCTGATTGGCGGCGAGCTGGTCAAGCGCCGCTATATCGTGGTGGGAATGGTGGCGCTGCTGCTGTTGCTGGCGCTGGGCATCACCTCGCTGCCGGCGTTGCAGCGGCGAATGGGGGCGGCGTGGCAGAAGCTGCACAACTGGGTTTATGCGGTAGCCCTGCTGGTGCCGGTGCACTACTGGTGGTCGCTCAAGAGCGGTTGGCTGGAGCCGCTCATCTATCTGCTGCTGGCTGGCGCTCTGCTCTGGCCGCGGCGGGAGAAGCTGCTGCGCCCGTGGCGGCTGCGCTGGAAAGCAAAAGAGGCCTAATCGGCCTCTTGTTTTTTGATCTCGCCAGTGTAGGCATCGACAATGAGATGTACCTTTTCATTCTGGCGGTCGAGGGTTTTGACCTCGAATTTGTCCCCTTCCAGCTCCACTTCGCGAATGTCGTGATACCCTTGCGCCAGCAACAGTTTGACCAGTCCGGCCATGTCGAGGCGGCTCTGGGCAGCCCAGCTTGAGGCGCTCAGCAGGCAGAGGATCAGCAGGAAACTGCGCGGGATCATATTCATTCCGGATTCATGGCTGGCAGACTATAAACGCCATTATGTTAGGTTTTTGGAGATGAATCATCCATGAATAGAGCGCTCCCTCTGATCGGGTTGTTGTTGCCAGTGCTGGCGCAGGCGCTGACGCCTGACGAAGCCCTGTTGCAGCAAGCTGTCCATGAGGGACGGGTTCGGCCCTTCCACGAAATGATGGAGGTGGCATCCAGAT
Organism: Aeromonas jandaei; assembly: GCF_037890695.1. Classification (NCBI taxonomy): domain Bacteria; kingdom Pseudomonadati; phylum Pseudomonadota; class Gammaproteobacteria; order Aeromonadales; family Aeromonadaceae; genus Aeromonas; species Aeromonas jandaei. Next base: position 1,099,524 of record NZ_CP149571.1, read on the forward strand.
TGCCGGTGCGGGTGTTGCGGGTCGATCTGGGGGAAGAGGATGGTATCTGGCTCTATGAACTGCGCGTGATCGATCGGGAGAACAGCGTGCTCAAGGTGGCCTATCGGGCCGACAACCTGGAGATGGTGTGGGCCAAGGGCCACCATCTGGAGCGGCTGTTCGAGCCACCCAAGCCTCCGGTCGAGGATGATGAGTAACCTCTTTGTGGAAGCCTGTTCATGCGAATTCTGATTGTTGAAGACGAAAAAATTCTGGCTGGCCAGCTGGCTGAACAGCTGCGCCTCTCCGGCTTTGTCACCGACCTCTGCCACGATGGCAACGAGGCCGGTTTTCTCGGCGAGACCGAACCCTACGACGCCATCATTCTCGATCTCGGTCTGCCGGGTCGCGATGGCCTGAGCGTGCTGAAGGAGTGGCGCAGCAAGGGGATCGATACCCCGGTGCTGGTGCTGACCGCTCGTGGCCAGCTGCACGAGAAGATCGAGGGGCTCAACGCCGGTGCCGACGACTACCTCACCAAGCCGTTTCAGGTGGCCGAGCTGGTGGCGCGGGTCCATGCGCTGGTGCGCCGGGCGGCGGGCAACGCCAGCTCCATTCTGGAGATTGGCGGGGTGCGTCTCGACATGGCGGCATCGCAGGTGTGGTACGAAGGGACCCCCATCAAGCTGACCGCCCACGAGTTCCGGGTGCTCGGTTATCTGATGCAGCACCGGGGCAAGGTGGTGTCGCGCAGCGAGCTGATCGACCACATCTACGCTCAGGATTTTGACCGCGACTCCAACACCGTCGAGGTGTTCATCGGCCGGATCCGCAAGAAGACCAACCCCGATCTGATTGAGACAGTGCGCGGCCTCGGGTACCGGATCAACGAATGAGGCTGGTGAGAACCCTGCGGGGGCGACTGCTCGCCATCGCGCTGGTGTGGTGCGGGCTGTTTCTGTTCGCCACCGGCTTCAGCCTGCAGACCATGATGCGCAACTACTGGCAGGAGGCGGAAGCCGACGGCCTGCGTCTGCAGCTCTATGATCTGCTCTCCCGGCTGGAAGTGGCGAAGACCGGCTTGCCGGTAGTGACCGAGCCGATGTCAGATCCCCGTTTCAGCCAGCCTTACTCCGGCTACTACTGGCAGCTGGAGCTGGATCACAAGGTAGTGGGGCGCTCCCGCTCCCTGTGGGATACCCATCTGGAGAGCCGCGGCCTCAAGTCCGCCTTTGGCGACCCCGACCTCTTCTTTGGCAAGGGGCCCAACAAGGAGCCGCTGCTGATCATGACCCGGGCCGTGCTGCTGCCGGGCTCGGATCGGCTGTTTACCCTGGTGATGGCGAAAGACAGCAGCGCCCTGACCCAGACCCTCAACAAGACCCGCATCAGTCTGTTCCTCGGCCTCGGCTTTGCCGCGACCGGTCTGGTGCTGGGCTTCATGTTCCAGATTGTCTACGGCCTGCGCCCCTTAAACCTGTTGCGGCGGGAGCTGGGGCGGGTCCATCAGGGCCATCAGGAGGGGTTCCGGCTGCGCTATCCGCTGGAGATCCAGCCGCTGGTAGAGGATATCAACCGGCTGCTGCACCACTACGGCGAGCTGTTGCAGCGGGCGCGATCCCACACCGGCAATCTGGCCCACGCCCTCAAGACGCCGCTCAGCATCATGCGCAATCAGGTGGCCCAACTCTCGCCCGAGGATCAGGCCGCCATCGGCGAGCAGCTCGACCAGATCCAGCGCCATATCGATTACCACCTCGGCAAGGCGCGGGTGACCGGCGCAGCCAAGATCCTCGGGGTCTCGACTCCGGTGCGGGCGCGGGTGGAGTACATCTGCCGTGCTTTCTCCCGCCTCTATCCGGGCAAGACGGTGGACTTGCAGGTGCCGGCCGAACTGGCGGTCGGGGTGGAGGAACAGGACTTTGACGAGATGGTGGGCAACCTGCTGGAGAACGCTTTCAAGTGGTCCGCCAGCGAGCTGCGCATCTCCAGCGCCGAGCTGGGGGGCTGGATCACCTTGCGCATCGAGGATGACGGCCCCGGCATGAGCGAGGATCAGATCGCCAAAGCGGTGCTGCGCGGGGTGCGGCTCGACGAGAAGGTGCCGGGCTCGGGCCTTGGCCTCAACATCGTCTCCGATCTGGCGGAAGCCTACCGCGGCAGCTTCATCATGGGGCGCGCCGAACTGGGCGGGCTGGCTGCTTCACTCTCGCTGCCCAAGGTGGCAAGAGTGGAGAGCTAGGCATAAGATATGGCACCTGTTTTAGCCTGAGGAAGAGAACCATGACTGATGATCCATGGGCACTGTGTCACCTCGACGACTCATTCGATGCTTCGGTTCTGGGGATCAAGGGTGCCCAGATCCAGTGGTTTGAAGATCGGGATGGCCTGATTGCCTACCTGCTGGAGGATTATGTCGATCTGCTGGCCGACGTGGGCGAACTGGAAGAGGAGCAGACCGAGCAGGCGCGCGACCGCTTCACCCTGCTGGTGGAGCAGAGCTTCGACGATCGTACCCTGATGGATGCCATCAACGATCTCGCCTCCGGCCTGCGTCGCATCGCCTGGCTGGGGCCGCTCTCCGAGCTTGCCGAGATCAGCGACGACTTTGCCTCCGGCCTGCGCCGCTACTTCTGGAGCCAGTACGATGGCGACGAAGATGACCCGGATGCCTGGGTGCCGGAAGAGCTCTGGCCGCAACTGGTGGAGTGCGCGCAGGAGTATATGGAAGAGGGCGAGTTCTGATTTCCCTCTCTCCTCTCATCGCAGCGATAAAAAATCGGCGCCTTCGGGCGCCGTTTTTATTGGCGCGGATGGCGCGTCCTTATGGTGATCGGGCGCTGCCCTGTGGGGCGGTACAAGAGCCGGGTAGGGCCGCCATGGGGCGCTTGGTTATTGGTATAAGTAAAAATCGGGTCATTATCGGAAAAGTCATAAATTAAATTTATGCAGGAGAATCAGGCACCCTCACGGTGCCAGCGAACGCCGCCAGCGCTGTGGGAGGGGATCTGCCGATCTTCGCTATTGGCGCTGGCACTTATCCCGACAAGGGATCTCCCCGCCACAACCGGGATAAAAAAACGGCGCCATGATGGCGCCGTTTTGTCCAGTAGCAACCGCCTTAGCCGTTGACCGGTACCGCGTGGGCGGTGTTGGCCAGCATCGGCCCTGTGTACTTCTCGATCTGCAGCTGGGCCATGTGGCCGCAGTTGCCCTGCGCCAGACTGGACGAGCCCTCGTCGAAGGTGAGGCAGTTGACGTTGCCGTTCTTGCAGATGCTGCCCGCTTCGCCCGGCTTGGCCGGGTCATACCAGGCCCCTTCGCAGATCCGCACCACCCCCTGACGCACATCTTCGGAGAGCAGGGCGCCCACCAGGATCTGGCCGCGCTCGTTGAAGGCGCGCACCAGATCCCCCTGAGCGATGCCACGGGCCTTGGCGTCGGCGGGATGGATCATGATCGCCTCGCGGTCGGCGATGGCGAACTTGTCCCGCAGCGGGGTGTTGTCGAGCTGGGAGTGCAGCCGCTGGGTCGGGTGGGAGGTGTTGAGCGACAGCGGATAGCGCGCCGCCACCTCGCTCTTCACCCACTCTTTGGGCTCATACCACTTGGGGTGGCCGGCGCAGTCGGCATAACCCATCCCCGCCACCGTGTTGGAGAAGATCTCGATCTTGCCGGACGGGGTGCCGAGCGGGTTGAGCAGCGGGTTCTCGCGAAAATCGGCGTGACGGATCCACTGGCGGTTGGCCTCGGGGATCGGGAAGCGGATGTAGTTGTTGGACTCCCAGAACATGTTGAACGGCGGCAGCGCGACGCGGGCGCCGCGGGCCTGCGCCGCCATGCCGTCGTACATCTGCTTGAGCCACAGCATCTCGTCCTTCCCTTCGGTGTACTGCTCCTGCACGCCCAGCTTGGCGGCGATGGCGCTGAAGATGTCGAAGTCGTTGCGGGCTTCAAACTGCGGCGGTACGCACTGGTGCATCGGGAACACGTAGCGCTGGGAGTAGTCGCCGCCCATCTCCAGATCGTTGCGCTCGTAGCTGGTGGTGACCGGCAGCACGATGTCGGCGTGCTTGGCGGTGGCGGTCCAGTAGGGCTCGTGGACGATCACGGTTTGCGGCTTGCGCCACGCCTGCAGCAGGTTGTTGGTGTCCTGATGGTGGTGGAAGGGGTTGCCGCCCGCCACGTAGACCAGCTTGATGTCCGGATAGGTCACCTTGCGGCCGTTGAAGTCGATGGTCTTGCCCGGGTTGGCGAGACAGTCGGCGATGCGGGCCACCGGGATCGGTGCCGGGCTGTTCTTCGGTGCGTTGCCGGCAGAGATACCGGCCAGAATGCCGCCCTTGGCGGTGGGGCTGCCACCGGAGGAGTAGTGGTAGCTGAAGCCGTAGCCGCCGCCCGGCAGGCCGATCTGGCCCAGCATGGAGGCCAGAGTGACCAGCATCCAGTTCGGCTGTTCGCCGTGCTGCTGACGCTGCATGCCCCAACCGGCCATGATCATGGTGCGCTTGGCGGCCATGTCGAGGGCCAGCTGGCGGATCACCTTGGCATCGACGCCGCAGACAGTGCTCGCCCATTCGGCGCTCTTCGGCTGACCATCATCCTCGCCGAGCAGATAGGCGAGGAACTTGTCGAAGCCGACGGTGTAGCGATCGAGGAAGGCCTGATCGTGCTTCTTCTCGCTGTAGAGGGTGTGGGCCACACCCAGCATCATGGCCACATCGGTGTAGGCGTTCGGGGCAATCCACTCGGCGCCGACCAGCTTGGCGGTTTCGTTGTAGACCGGATCGATGCTGATGACGCGGGTGCCTTTCTCTTTCAGCGCCTTGAATCCGGCCTGACCTTCGTGATCCGGCATGTTCCAGCTGTTCTTCAGGGTGACCTGAGCATTGACCCCCCACAGCACCACCAGCTCGGCGTTCTCCACCACGTTTGGCCAGGCGGTCTGCTGCTCGTACACCTCGATGGAGCCCATCACGTGGGACATGATCACCTGAGCCGCGCCGGTGGAGTAGTCACCGGCATAACCGGTGAAGCCGCCGGAGAGGTTCATCAGGCGGTGCAGCAGGGTGCGGCTGTTGTGGAACATGCCGACGCTCTTCCAGCCGTAGGAACCGGCGTGGATCGCCTGCGGGCCGAAATCAGACTGGACCCGCTGGATCTCGCCGGCCACCAGTTCGATGGCTTTCTCCCAGCTCACCCGTACCCACTCGTCGGCACCGCGCAGCTCGGGTTTGGCGCCCGGGCCATGCTCCAGCCAGCTTTTGCGTACCATGGGGTACTTGATGCGGTTCTTGGCGTGCACCTGGAACGGCGCCATGTCGATGAGATCGTTCGGCGCCGGATCATCGGCTACCGGCTGGACGCGCACCATGCGGCCATCCTCGACGATCGCCTCGAAGGCACCCCAGTGGGCGCCAGTCAGAATGCCCTTCTGGGCGGGCACCAGAGTCGGGAACTGGCTCAATGCGGTGCTGATGGCTTGCGCCAGCGCGCTTTTCGGGAAAATGCCGCCAAGCAGGGGCAGGGCGGCGCAGGCACCGAGCCCCTTGAGCAGGTTGCGGCGGGAGAGATTGGTCTTCTTGTCGTTAAAACGGGTCATTGGGATTCTCCTCTACCAGCCTCAGTGGGCCGCGCTCATGTCGCTGGCGTGTTTCTGGACATACTGGGTCAGCATGCGTGCCTGTTCCGGGGTGAGGGAGGTACGAGACTCCATCCCCTTGATGACGCCGATCCACTGGTTGGCGTTGAAGTGATCCAGCGCGGTGAGGCCGTGGCAACCGGTGCAGTTGTTGGACATCAGGGTGGAGGCGTACTGCCATAGCTTGCCCTGATCGCCGATGAGCTGGCTCTCGTCTACCCAGGCGGTCAGGCTGACCTGATGCCAGGTGAGGTTGGTGGCGCTGTCGGTTTCGCTCTTGCCGGTGACCAGCGCTTTCTTGGCGGCATCGCCGACCAGTACGCTGAGGATCCGTTTGCCGGGGGCGGCGTAGAACACTTCGCTCACGCCATCCTGCTGCCAGCCGTCGATGCGCACCCGGGCGCGGCCATTCTCCTTGCCCATCATCTCAACCTGAGTGGAGGGCATCAGGGTGCCTTCATCGGTCTTGGCGCTGGCATCCAGATAGAGCGGGGTGGTGGCGATGGCGTAGCGGGTGGTGACGCTGGCCGGGGTCTGGGCGGCGGCCTGCGCCAGTTCGCTGGCACCGGCGGCAGCCAGACCGCTCATGTCGGGCATGATGTGGGCAACGCCGCGGTGGCAGTCGATGCAGGTCTGGCCATCCTTGATGGCGATGGGGTGTTCGGCGCGGGCGTTGGGGCGCTGGGCCAGAATGTCCATCGCTGCGTAGCTGTGGCAGCTGCGGCAGGTGGCGGAGTCACTGGCTTTCAGCTCGTCCCACACGGTCTGGGCCATCCGCAGCTTGTGGGCCTCGTATTTCTCGGGCGTGTCGAGGGTGCCGATCGCCTCGTGATAGATATCCTTCACGGCGCGGATCTTGGTCCACAGATAGGAGCTGGGGTCGCCCGGGATGTGGCAGTCGGCACACTCGGCGCGGATCCCCTTGGTGTTCTGGAAGTGGACGCTGCCCTGATACTCGGCCAGCGGGGTCTGCATGGAGTGGCAGGAGACGCAGAATTCGGTGGAGCTGGTCTTGTGCAGCACGGTCACGGTGACGCCGAGGGCGGCGATACCCAGCATGGCGCCCAGCAGCAGGAGCCAGAACCAGGTTTTTCTTATCAGTTTTCCAATCATGGGGGCTGTGTCCTGTGGTCGATGAATACCAACATAGTAGTAGGTACATGGTAGTCATCAGGGGCGCAGGGGGCGTTGACCTCAATCATGGTTTGAATTTTAAGATGCGCGTCACATTGTGATTAATGTTTTGTTATTGACTGATTTGTCGAATTTAGTTCTGAAAATTGTCGATTTAATGATTATTTTACTTTCTTCTGCCGCTGTTAGCCCCCTCGCAAAACCCTGACGGATTCGTTGATATAGTCAGGATTGAGCCTCAACGGAGTGTCGCTGATGAGCCCTTTCTCCCTGCTGTGTGTCGCCGCCGATGTCCAGCTGCTGGCCGAGTTCGAACAGGAGCTGGCCCCGCTGCTCAGCCGCTTTGCGCTGGTGGTCGCCACCGGGCAGGAGTCGGCCGAGCTGGCGCTTGAGGAGCTGGAGCGCAAGGGGCAGCCGCCGGCCGTGGTGGTGTGCGACAGCGATCTGGGGGATGGGCGCGGGGCCGACTTTCTGATCCGCCTCGGCAGCCAGCACGAGGCGTGCCGCAAGATCCTGCTGGGCAGCCAGCCCGAGATGAAATCGATCATCGAGGCGGTCAACCTTGGCCGCCTCGACTACTACCTGCAGCGCCCCTGGCGCGACGGCAGCCTGCGCCGCGCCGTCATCGAGCAGGCGAGCCAGTTCGTGCTGCACTGCCCGGAGGCGGATCTGCTGAGCTATGCAACCGTGCTCGACAACCAGCGACTGCTGCGGGCTCATGTCGATCGCCAGTTGGCCGAGTATCGTCAGGGCTTTATGGATTACACCCGCTGCAGCGACGAGGAGTTGTCGCGGGTGGTGATCGACGGCCTCTACCAGTTTTTCGAAGGTAACGACGAGGCGCGGGTCTGCCGCCACTACAGTCCGGGCCATGTGCTGACCCGCGAGGGGGAGCCCAACAGCTTCCTCTGGTTTATCGCCAAGGGGGAGGTGGTGCTGCGCAAGCGCGACGCCCACGGGGTCGATCAGGAGGTGGTGCACTACCGCTCCGGCGCGCTGGTGGGGGGCATGTCCTTCGTCACCGGCGAACCCGCCTTTACCACCGGAGTGACCCTGACCGGCGCCGAGGTGATCAAGCTCGACAAGCTGCAGTTCTCCCGCGTCATGGAGGCGCGCAGCGAGCTGCTCCCCTCCTTTACCAACCTGCTGCTGCGCCACTTCAACCGCCGCCTGCAAAACAGCATCCGCACCGAGATGCGGTTGCAACAGACCCTCGACTCCCTCGAAGCGGCTCATGCCCAGCTGATGGAGAGCGAGAAGATGGCGATGCTGGGGCAGCTGGTGGCCGGTGTCGCCCACGAGCTCAACAACCCGGTGGCGGCCATCATTCGCGGCAGCGAGACCCTGCGCGCCGCCATCCCCGATCTCATCAACCTCGAACTGCCTGCCGCCCTCAAGGGGCTGGGCAATCAGACTCTCTGTCAGGCGCTCTCCTCCCAGCCGGTCTCGACCAGCGAGATCCGCGACAAGACCCGGCAGGCCGAGCGGCGCTTTGGCGAGCGTCAGCAGGCGCGGCTGGCGGTGCAGATGAATCTGGATGATGAGCTGAGCTGGCAGCGCTGGTTTGCCGGGCGCACCGCCAGCGAGCGGGAAGCACTGCTGGTGCAGCTGGAGCTGTTCCAGCAGACCGGCAGCTTCCTGCGCAATATCGAGGTGTGTGCCCGCCGCATCGGCGATCTGGTCAAGAGCCTCAAGCAGTATGCCCGGCAGGACAGGGACGAGCCCTCGCTGGTGGACTTGCACGAGGGGCTGGAAGATACCCTGCTGATGTTCGAGAACCGCCTCAAGCAGCATGAGCTCTGCAAGGAGTACCAACCCCTGCCTCTGGTGCGCTGCCATCCCGCCGCCCTGCAGCAGGTGTGAACCAACCTCATCGCCAACAGTCTGGATGCCATGAGCGAGCCGGGAAGATTGACGGTGCGCACCGGCCTGCCGGAGCCCGGCTGGGTGATGGTGGAGGTGGAGGATAGCGGCTGCGGCATCGAGCCCGAGCTGTGGCAGCGGATCTTCGATCTCAACTTCACCACCAAGCGGGAGGGCCATTTCGGCCTTGGCATTGGCCTGAGCGTCTCGCTGCAGATCGTGCAGCAGCATCACGGTCGGATCGAGGTGGCCTCCGAGTCTGGACGCTACACCCGGATGCGGGTCTGCCTGCCGCTGGGGGATATAGGGATGGCCGACTACGGGGGAGAGCCCCGCCACAACGAGCATGCGGCCTGAGCGGACGCATCTGCCATAAGAGGGCGTGCCGTGGTGCGCCGCCAAGGAGGAGCAATGAACAAACACTATCTGATCCTGTGTGTGGACGATGAGCGGGAGGTGCTGGAGGCGGTGCTCCACGACCTCGCACCGTTTCGCAGCCATTTCGAGCTGGATGGCGCCGAGAGCGTCGACGAAGCGCGCGAGGTGGTGCACGAGTGGGAGCGGGAGGGGGGCAGGCTGGCGCTGATCCTCTGCGATCACATCATGCCGGGAACCTTGGGGGTCGATTTTCTGGTGGAGTTGAACCGGCGTAGCGCGACCCGGGCCAGCCGAAAGCTGCTGCTGACCGGGCAGGCGGGGTTGGAGGCGACCATAGAGGCGGTCAACCGCGGCGGATTGCACTACTACCTCGCCAAGCCGTGGAAGCTGGAGAGCTTGCAGGAGGCGGTGCGCGAGCAGCTGACCGACTACCTGCTGACGGAGGATGGCGACAACGCCTTCCACTATGCCCCTGTGCTCAATCAGGCGCGGCTGTTTGCCGCCATTCACGACAATCCGTTCGACGAATAGTCGCGGTTGGGCTTTATCGGTGGGCGCTGTATACTGTCTGCATATACAGTGTTTCAGGTAGTCACCGATGCGACTCTTCATCGCCGAGAAGCCCACTCTGGGGCGCGCCATTGCCGATGCCCTGCCCAAGCCCCACAAGAAGGGCGATGGTTTTATCGAGACCGCCCAGGGGGATGTAGTCACCTGGTGCATCGGCCATCTGCTGGAGCAGGCAGAACCCGATGCCTATGACGCCGCCTTCAAGCAGTGGCGGATGGAGCATCTCCCCATCGTCCCCGCCCAGTGGCAGCTGGTGGCCAAGCCCAAGACCAAAACCCAGCTCACCGTCATCAAGCGGTTGATCAAGCAGGCCGACTGCGTGGTCAACGCCGGTGACCCTGACCGGGAAGGGCAACTGCTGGTGGACGAGGTGATCGACTTTCTCGGCTACCCGAAAACCAGGCCGGTGCAGCGCTGTCTCATCAGCGATCTCAACCCGCCCGCGGTGCGCCGTGCCCTCGACAAGCTCAGAGACAACAAGGAGTTCGTGCCGCTGGCGGTCTCGGCGCTGGCTCGCAGCCGGGCCGACTGGCTCTACGGTATCAACATGACCCGTGCCTACACCCTGCTCGGGCGCAAAGCCGGTTGCAGCGAGCTGCTCTCGGTTGGTCGGGTGCAAACACCGCTGCTCGGGCTGGTGGTGCGGCGGGATCTCGAGATCGAGGCCTTCGTCCCCAAACCCTTCTACGAAGTGCTGGCCCATCTGCTGACCGATAGCCACGAGCGCTTCACCGCCAAGTGGCTGCCGTCCGAAGCCTGCCTGCCGTGGCAGGACGAGGAGGGGCGGGTGCTCAACCGGGCGCTGGCCGACAAGGTGGTGAGCCGGATCAACGGTCAGCCCGCTCAGGTTGAGTCGGTGGAGGAGCAGGCCCGCAAGCAGGCGGCGCCGCTCCCCTATAACCTCTCCAGCCTGCAGATCGATGCCGCCAAACGCTTCGGCATGGATGCCAAGCGGGTGCTCGACATCTGCCAGAGCCTCTACGAGCGCCACAAGCTCATCACCTATCCGCGCTCTGACAGCCGTTATCTGCCGACCGACCACTTCAAGCGGGCGGAGCAGGTGCGCGGCGCCATTGCCGCTACGGCGCCCGCGCTGGCCAGGGCGGTTGCCGAGGCTGACGGCAAGATCCGCAGCAAGGCGTGGAACGACAGCAAGGTGGATGCCCACCACGCCATCATCCCCACCGAGAAGCAGGGCAACCCCGCCACGCTGGGGGCCGACGAGGCGAAGCTTTACGGCCTGATTGCACGCCAGTACCTGCTGCAGTTCTACCCCCCGTTCGAATACAACGACAGCAAGGTGCTGCTGCGCATCGCCGGTGGCCTGTTTCAGGCCAAGGCGCGCCGCATTCTGAAAGCGGGCTGGAAGGCATTGCTCGGGGTGGAGGAGGATGACGACGAAGAGAAGGCGGGCACGCTGCCCGCTTTGAAGGAGGGCGAACAGCTGCTCTGCGAGCGTGGCGAGTTGCAGGAGAAGATGACCCAGCCACCCAAGTCATTTACCGATGCCACCCTGCTGGCGGCCATGACCGGTATCGCCCGCTATGTGCAGGATCCCGAGATCCGCAAGACCCTGCGCGAGACCGATGGCCTCGGCACCGAGGCGACCCGGGCCGGTATCATCGACCTGCTGTTCAAGCGCCGCTTTCTGGTGCGTCAGGGCAAGAGCATCAAGGCGACACCGACCGGGCGGGCGCTGGTGCAGGCGCTGCCTGCCACTGCCACCACGCCGGATATGACGGCGCTGTGGGAGCAGAGCCTCGGCCAGATCGCCGAGCGTCACGGCAGCTACCAGCAGTTTATGGGGCCGCTCACCGAGCAGCTGCACGGTCTGATTGAGGGGGCGCGGCAGGACTCTGGTGCCAGTTTCAGCGCCCTGCCCAAGGAGGCGCCGGGGGCCGGCAAGCGGCGCTTTGCCAAGCGCAAGAGTCCGGCCGCTGGCGGCGCTGCGCCTCGCAAGAGTTCAGGCAAAAGTGCAGGCAGGAGCACGGGCAAGCGGACGACCAAAAGCCAGGCGGCCTGACCATGGGGTGTCAGCAGGAAAAAGAGAGGGGCCATGATGGCCCCTCTCTTTTTGTCGGCGTAACGGCCAGCGGTCATTAGCCGGTGTAGACGCTCTCTTCCGGATACTTGATGCGGGTCTCGCTCGGGCGGGCCAGCATAAAGGCGAGGGTGAGCGGGCCGAGACGGCCGCAGATCATCACCAGCACCAGAATGAACTTGCCCGGGCCGCTCAGGCTCGGGGTGATGCCGGTGGAGAGGCCGACGGTGGCAAACGCCGAGATGGTTTCGAACATGATTTTGTCGAACGGCAGGGCGTCGGTGATCATCAGCAGGAACATGGCCAGCATCAGCACCATGGTGCTGACGATGATGATGGCCAGCGAGCGGGTGACGATCTGGGGCGACAGGGTGCGACCGAAGGCGGTGACGTGAGGGCGCTTGGTAAGAAACGCCTTGGTCGCCAGCAGCACCACGGCAAAGGTGGTCACCTTGATACCACCACCGGTGGAGGTGGCACCGGCACCGATAAACATCAGCATCATCATGAACAGCAGCGAGGCGGGCACCATCTGGCCGATGTCGATGGAGTTGAAACCCGCGGTACGGGCGCTGGCCGACTGGAAGAAGGCCGCCAGCAGCTGGCCGCCAATACCGGCGTTGCCAAAAGTGCCCGGGTTGTTGCGCTCCAGCAGCCAGAAGACCACGGTCCCCAGCAGCAACAGGGCCGGCGTCATCAGGATCATCAGTTTGCTGTGCAGCTTCAGTTTGCGCCAGCGACGGTTGCGCACCAGATCGACGATAACGGTAAAGCCGATACCGCCGAGGATCAGCAGGCCTGCGATGGTCAGGCTGATGAGGGGATCGTCCCGATAGCTGATCAGGTTGTTGGCAAACAGCGAGAAGCCGGCGTTGTTGAAGGCGGAGACAGCGTGGAAGAAGCTGACGTAGAGGCCGTGCACCCAGCCCATCTCGGGCACCCAGCGGATGGCCATCAGGCCGGTGCCGATCAGCTGGGCGATAAAGGCGAACAGCACGATGCGCTTCACCAGCTGAATGATGTTGACCGAGCCCTCCTGCCCCAGCGCCTCCTTGGCGAGTACCTGCTGGCGCAGGCCGACCCGCTTGCTGAAGATGGCGATGAGCAGCAGGGTCATGGTCATCTGCCCCAGCCCGCCAATCTCCATCAACATGATCAGAAAGATCTGCCCCTGCAGGGTGAAGGCGGTGCCGGTATCCACCACGCCGAGCCCGGTCACGCAGATGGCCGAGGTGGCGGTGAACAGGGCGTTGATGAAGCTCACCTCGCCGTTATGGCTGGAGGGCTGCACCAGAAAGATAGTGCCTATCAGCAGGATGATCAGAAAGCTGCCAAGGATCAGCTTGGCTTCGCTCCAGCGGGAGTCATCCTCCCGGTGGAGGGTGAAGGCAAAGCTGTTGCGCCAACGGGTCATAGGGTTTCCAGCCAGTGGTCGATCGCGTGTTTGTTGCCTGCCAGGATGAGGATGTCACCCAGTTGCAGCTCCATCTTGCCGGTCAGTACGTTGTGCAGCACATCGCCGCGCTTGATGGCGAGCAGCTGGAAGTCGCTCTGCTGTAACAGGTGGAAGTCGCTGAGCGCCTTGCCGTTCTGTGGCAGACCGATAACGAACTCGGTCAGCACCATGTCGTGACCCAGCTCCAGATAGTCGAACAGGCGGTTGTCGAGCATGCTCTGCGCAACGCGACGCCCCATGTCCCACTCGGGGTTGATCACCTTGTCGGCGCCCACTTTCTGCAGGATCTTGGCGTGGAACTTGTCGCGGGCCTTCACCCATACCTTCTTCACGCCCGCTTCCTTCAGCACCAGGGTGGTGAGGATGCTGGTCTCCAGGTTGTCACCGATGGCGACGAAGACGATGTCGAAGTTGGCCAGCCCCAGCTCGGCGACGGTGGCCTCATCAGTGGCATCAGCCACGACGACGTGGTTGCAGAGGGTGGCGATTTGGCGGGTCTTGCTCTCGTCGATATCGATAGCCAGCACCTCGGCATCCTGCCGCTGCAGCTCTTCGCACAGCGCGCTGCCAAACAGGCCCAGGCCGATGACGGCAAACTGGTTGTTCATGAGTTATTCCTCAACAGTTGAAGCTGACTACTCTAAACCACTGTTATTCGTCCGAAAAGAGCACAGATTTTTCGTCACCGGCAACTTGAGGTAGACTGCGTCCTTGCACCAAGCCGGGATAGACAGATGAAACTGAATGCCAACGCCTCCTTGTTGAAACTCAACACCCTCGCCCTCGATGCTTACTGCCTCTGGTTGGCCGAGGTGGAGCTGATCTCCGATCTGGCTGCCCTGCGAAGTGATGCCGAGCTGAACACGCTGCCCCGTCTGAACCTGGGTGGTGGCAGCAATGTGCTGTTTACTACCGACTTCCACGGTCTGGTGGTGCTCAACCGCCTCAAGGGCATTACCGCACAGGATCAGGGCGATCACTGGCTGTTCCATGTCGCAGCGGGTGAGGATTGGCATCAGCTGGTTTGTCATACCCTGCAGCAGGGTTGGTACGGACTGGAGAATCTGGCACTCATCCCCGGCACGGTCGGGGCGGCTCCGGTGCAGAACATCGGCGCCTACGGGGTCGAGCTGGCTAACTTCTGTACCTATGTCGAGGCCTTCAACTGGCAGAGCGGCGAGATCGAGCGGATTGAGGCAGAGCAGTGCCGTTTCGGTTATCGCGACAGCATCTTCAAGCACGAATATCAGGACTCCCACCTGATCACTGCTGTCGGCCTCAAACTGCCCAAGGTGTGGCAACCGGTGCTGGGCTATGGCCCGCTGGCCGCGCTTGGCGACCAGCCGAGTGCGCAGGCCATCTTCGACACAGTCTGCGCCACCCGCAAGGCCAAGCTGCCGGATCCCGCCGTACTCGGCAACGCCGGCAGCTTCTTCAAGAATCCGGTGGTGCCCGCCGCGCTGGCCGATTCGCTCAAACTGACATATCCGCAGATGCCCTGTTATCCGGCCGGGGAGGGGCAAGCCAAGCTGGCGGCTGGCTGGCTCATCGATCAGTGTGGTCTCAAGGGATTTGCCATCGGCCGCGCCGCCGTTCATCAGGAGCAGGCGCTGGTACTGGTCAATCTGGGGGGCGCCAGCGCCATGGAGCTGATCGCGTTGGCGGCCCACGTGCGCGACAGCGTGGAGCAGAAGTTTGGTGTGGTGCTGGAACACGAGGTGCGCTTCATGGGCGCGCAGGGTGAAACCTGGCTCGATGAGGTGCTCTCATGACGTTGACTCCAATCAGACAGACCTTGATCACCCTGCTCAGCGATGGCCAGTTTCACTCCGGCGAACAGCTGGGCGAGCAGCTCGGTATCAGCCGGGCGGCAGTGAGCAAGCACATGGCTGCACTCAAGGAGCTGGGGCTGGATCTCTTTAGCCTGACCGGCAAAGGCTACCGGCTGGCGGTGCCGATGGCGCTCTATGACGAGGCTAAGCTGCAGGCGCTGGCACCGATGGCGCCGGTGCACTGCTTCCCGGTGATCGGTTCGACCAACCAGCATCTGCTGGACAGGGTCAATCAACTGCGCTCTGGCGAGAGTTGCCTTGCCGAGTGCCAGACCGCCGGACGCGGTCGTCGTGGCAAGCCCTGGGTCTCGCCGTTTGGTTGCCAGCTGATCCTCAGCATGTACTGGCGGCTGGAGCAGGGGATGGCTGCCGCCATGGGGCTGAGTCTGGCGGTTGGTGTTGCCGTGGTAGAGGCGCTGGAGTCGCTCGGTTATCACGGTGTCGAGCTGAAGTGGCCCAACGACCTCTACTATCAGGGGCGCAAGCTGGCGGGCATTCTGGTGGAGATGAGCGGCAGCGCCGGTGCCAGTTGCCATCTGGTGATCGGTATCGGCCTCAATCTGGCGATGCCGTCCCGCGAAGGGGAGAAGATCGATCAGGCATGGGCCGAGTTGCGCCACATCAATCCCGAGCTGGTTGATCGCAATGAGCTCGCTGCCCGGATGATCGCCTATCTGCAGCGGGCGATGCAGACCTTCGAGCAGAGCGGATTGGCGAGCTTTGTCGATCAGTGGAACCGGCTCGACCACTTTGCCGGTCGCCCTGTCCGTCTCTTGATGGGGGAGCAGGAGATCCGGGGGATCGCCCGTGGTATCGACGATCGCGGCGCCCTGCGGTTGGAGACGGAGGAGGGGACCAAGTTCTATCTGGGGGGCGAACTCTCCCTGCGCCGGGGTGATTGAGCGTTGTGCATGGCGCTAATCGTTAGCGACAAAAAAGAGAGGGGCCTGCGGGTCCCTCTCTGTTATCCGGCTATCTGCAACGGTGCGAACTGCCGTGCTTATTTGCGCAGCTTGATCTGTTCGATGGCGTGCTCGTTGCCCTTGGTCAGGATCAGGTTGGCCCGCTCCCGGGTCGGCAGGATGTTCTCCTGCAGATTGAGATAGTTGATATCCTGCCAGATGTTGTTGGCGATCTGGGTCGCTTCGCTCTCGGTCAGCTTGGCGTAGTGGTGGAAGTAGGAGTCCGGGTCCGAGAAAGCGCCACTGCGGAATTTGAGGAAGCGCTCGATATACCAGG
Organism: Aeromonas jandaei; assembly: GCF_037890695.1. NCBI lineage: Bacteria > Pseudomonadati > Pseudomonadota > Gammaproteobacteria > Aeromonadales > Aeromonadaceae > Aeromonas > Aeromonas jandaei. The sequence goes on from NZ_CP149571.1 coordinate 1,115,657, forward strand.
TGCGCAGCAGGTCGGCTTCGGCATCCACATAGATGGAGAAGTCGACGAAATCGGAGACAAAGACCCGGTGCGGTTCCTGCGGATAATCCATGCCGCTTTGCAGCACATTGAGCCCTTCCAGGATCAGGATGTCCGGCTGCTCTACCACCTTCTTCTCGTCAGGGATGATGTCATAGATAAGGTGGGAGTAGACCGGTGCTTCCACCTTCTCGTGGCCGGCACGGATATTGGCGACAAACTCCACCAGATGGCGGATGTCGTAGGATTCCGGGAAACCCTTGCGGCGCATCAGGCCACGCTCCTCCAGCACCTTGTTGGGATAGAGGAAGCCGTCGGTGGTGACCAGCTCCACTCGCGGGTGCTCCGGCCAGCGTTCCAGCAACGCCTGCAGGATACGAGCCGTGGTGCTTTTGCCCCCCGCCACACTGCCGGCGATGCTGATGATATAAGTACCCTTGCCGCGTGACTGGCCGAGGAACTGTTCCAGTACCCGGCTTCGGCGCTGCTTGGCTTTGACATAGAGATTGAGCAGGCGGGAGAGGGGCAGATAGATCTCCTCTACCTCCTTCAATGACACCTTTTCGTTGATCCCGCGCAGGGTTTGCAGATCGTGTTCGGTCAGGGTCAGGGGGACCGAATCGCGCAATAACGCCCATTTTTCGCGGGTGAATTGCAGATAGGGGTTATGCTCTGTCGTCATGGTGTCATCACTGTTTCTTTGGCACGGCGACCATACACCAAGGGGTGGAGAGCGACAAGGGACGCATCCAGATTGGCCTGAATCCCTCCACTTTTTTGCCCGGATCCCGGCAATAATCCACATTTTGCAAGGAGCAATGGTTGCATCCCCCAAATCCTTACAATAAAATGCGCGACGCTTGGATGTCTGTCGCCTGTTTGCTCGGCAAAAGCGATAAAAAACAGTGGGTGCAAGCAGAATTACCACTGTGACAATCTGGCATCTGGAGGGGTTCCCGAGCGGCCAAAGGGATCAGACTGTAAATCTGACGGCTCTGCCTTCGAAGGTTCGAATCCTTCTCCCTCCACCATATTTCTCTGCGGTTTGAGTTCTTTGGGTTAGAGAAATGCGGGCATCGTATAATGGCTATTACCTCAGCCTTCCAAGCTGATGATGCGGGTTCGATTCCCGCTGCCCGCTCCAAGATGCTGATATGGCTCAGGCGATACCAAGAGCTACGCCCTCAGGGTGAAGTCGGCAGTCGAACCTGTCTGTCAGCACCAGCCTCTCTTCCCCACCAGATGCAAATCCATCATATAAACTGTTCTGTGGTTAGCTTGCCACCGCGTACTCAGCGTTAGTTTAGAGGGACGATCATGTCTAAAGAAAAATTTGAGCGTAATAAACCGCACGTTAACGTGGGTACCATCGGCCACGTTGACCACGGTAAAACCACCCTGACTGCAGCTATCACCAACGTGCTGGCCAAGCACTTCGGTGGTAAAGCTTTCGCCTTCGACCAGATCGACAAGGCACCGGAAGAGCGTGAGCGTGGTATCACCATCAACACCTCCCACGTAGAATACGACACCGCTACCCGTCACTACGCCCACGTAGACTGCCCGGGTCACGCCGACTACGTTAAAAACATGATCACCGGTGCTGCCCAGATGGACGGCGCGATCCTGGTAGTAGCTGCGACTGACGGCCCGATGCCGCAGACTCGTGAGCACATCCTGCTGGGTCGTCAGGTAGGCGTTCCGTACATCATCGTGTTCATGAACAAGTGTGACATGGTAGATGACGAAGAGCTGCTGGAACTGGTCGAGATGGAAGTTCGCGAACTGCTGTCCGAGTACGACTTCCCGGGTGATGACCTGCCGGTAGTCCGTGGTTCTGCACTGAAAGCGCTGGAAGGCGAAGCTCAGTGGGAAGAGAAGATCCTGGAACTGGCTGGCCACCTGGACAGCTACATTCCGGAGCCGGAGCGTGCAATTGACCAGCCGTTCCTGATGCCGATCGAGGACGTATTCTCTATCGCTGGCCGTGGTACTGTAGTTACCGGTCGTGTAGAGCGCGGTATCGTTAAAGTTGGTGAAGAAGTGGAAATCGTTGGTATCAAAGATACCACCAAGACCACCTGTACCGGCGTTGAAATGTTCCGCAAGCTGCTGGACGAAGGTCGTGCAGGCGAGAACATCGGTGCACTGCTGCGTGGCGTGAAACGTGAAGACGTAGAGCGTGGTCAGGTACTGGCCAAGCCGGGCACCATCAAGCCGCACACCAAGTTTGAATCTGAAGTGTACGTACTGTCCAAAGAAGAAGGTGGTCGTCATACCCCGTTCTTCAAAGGCTACCGTCCGCAGTTCTACTTCCGTACTACCGACGTGACCGGTACCATCGAACTGCCGGAAGGCGTAGAGATGGTAATGCCGGGCGACAACATCAAGATGGTTGTTACCCTGATTGCACCGATCGCGATGGACGACGGCCTGCGTTTCGCTATCCGTGAAGGTGGCCGTACCGTAGGTGCTGGTGTTGTAGCTAAAGTTATCGCTTAATCTTTGGCTTACATAAATAAAGCAAAGCCCCTATAATAGGGGCTTTCTTATGCAGGGGCGTAGTTCGAATTGGTAGAACAGCGGTCTCCAAAACCGATGGTTGCGGGTTCGAGTCCTGCCGCCCCTGCCATATACCTCGTCTCGTACGGGGCTTTTGTGTCTTTGGTTACGTCAGATACAGGTGGGTTGTATGAGTGTTAGTTCTGAGAGCCAGGGCGGAAGCAAGGATACCCTGCTTTGGGGCCTGGTTTTCATTATCCTGGCGGCTGCTGTAGTGGGTAATTACCTGCTCAACGATGTTGTCGCTGCCGTCCGCGCCCTGGGTGTGGTCGTTGTCGTCGCTGCTGCTGGTGCAGTAGCCCTGCAAACCACCAAGGGAAAGGCTACGCTGGCATTCGCCCGTGAGTCTCGCCTGGAAGTCCGCAAGGTCGTATGGCCAACCCGTCAGGAAGCCATTCAGACAACCCTGATTGTGCTGGCGGTGACCGCCGTGATGGGGCTGCTGCTGTTCGTTCTGGACGGCGCCTTGGTCTGGTTGGTCAACCTGATTACCGGTGTGTAAGGATAAGCCATGACTGAACAACGTGAACAGCGTATGAGATGGTATGTCGTGCAGGCGTTTTCCGGCTATGAAGGCCGTGTTGCCAAATCCCTGCGTGAACATATCAAGATGCATGGCATGGAAGACATGTTCGGTGAAGTACTGGTCCCGACCGAAGAAGTGGTCGAGATGCGTGCAGGCCAGAAGCGCAAGAGTGAGCGCAAGTTTTTCCCGGGTTATGTCCTGGTTCAGATGATCATGGATGAAACCACATGGCACCTGGTACGCAACGTACCGCGTGTAATGGGCTTCATCGGCGGTACCTCCGACCGTCCGGCACCGATCTCCGACAAAGAGGCCGATGCCATCCTGAACCGTCTGCAGGATGCCCACGACAAGCCGCGTCCGAAAACCCTGTTTGAACCGGGTGAAATGGTGCGGGTTGCCGATGGTCCGTTTGCCGACTTCAACGGTACCGTTGAAGAGGTGGATTACGAGAAGAGCCGCGTGAAGGTCTCTGTACTGATCTTCGGTCGTTCTACTCCGGTTGAACTGGATTTTGGTCAGGTCGAAAAGGGCTGATTGATTTCTGTTCACTCAACAGTTGTCAGGGGCAGCGAATATCTCTATAATTCGCTGCCCCTTTATTAGTTGGGGAGCCGTTTGCAGGAGCATGTCTCCGAGGCGCTAGAACCCATTTTTGAGGTAATTTCCTAATGGCTAAGAAAGTCACAGCTTATATCAAGCTGCAGGTTGCTGCTGGTGCAGCCAACCCGTCTCCTCCCGTTGGTCCTGCACTGGGTCAACACGGTGTGAACATCATGGAATTCTGTAAGGCGTTCAACGCTCGTACAGAGAAGCTGGAAAAAGGTTCACCGACTCCGGTCGTGATCACCGTTTACAGCGACCGTTCCTTCACCTTCGAAACCAAGACTCCGCCTGCTTCCTTCCTGCTGAAGAAAGCTGCTGGCATCAAGTCTGGTTCTTCCAAGCCGAACAAAGACAAGGTTGGTAAGGTGACCGTTGCCCAGCTGCAAGAAATCGCCAAGACCAAAGAGCCGGATATGACCGGTGCCGATCTGGATGCAAAAGTACGTTGCATCGCCGGCTCCGCTCGTTCCATGGGTCTGGTAGTGGAGGAGTAAGACAATGGCTAAACTGTCCAAGCGTATGCGCGTTATTCGCGAAAAAGTTGACGGTACCAAAGAGTACTCCATCAACGAAGCCATTGCCCTGCTGAAAGAACTGGCTACCGCCAAGTTCGTTGAAAGCGTTGACGTTGCTGTCAACCTGGGTATCGACGCTCGTAAATCTGACCAGAACGTACGTGGTGCAACTGTACTGCCGCACGGTACCGGTCGTGACGTTCGCGTTGCCGTATTTACCCAAGGTGCCAACGCCGAAGCTGCCAAAGCTGCCGGTGCTGACCTGGTAGGTATGGATGACCTGGCCGATCTGGTTAAGAAAGGCGAGATGAACTTCGACGTAGTTATCGCATCCCCGGATGCCATGCGCGTTGTTGGTCAACTGGGTCAAATCCTGGGCCCGCGCGGTCTGATGCCGAACCCGAAAGTTGGTACTGTAACCCCGAACGTTGCCGAAGCCGTCAAGAACGCCAAAGCTGGTCAGGTTCGTTACCGTAACGACAAGAATGGTATCATCCATACCACTCTGGGTAAGGTTTCTTTCAACGAAGTTCAGCTGAAAGAAAACTTGGAAGCTCTGCTGGTTGCCCTGAAAAAAGGCAAGCCCTCTTCCGCCAAAGGTCAATTCATCAAGAAAGTCAGCATCTCCACCACCATGGGTGCCGGTGTTGCCGTAGACCAAGCTTCTCTGGAAGCTCAGGCCTAATTGATGGGTTTTACAAGGCGCAAAATTTAATCTATAATTTTGCGCCTTGATTGGTTGGGGGTTTCGACCTCCGTCCAAGACCGCAGGAGGCTGCAAAGCCTTAATGTTTCCTGCGTAGACGGTGCCGGAAACCCAGCGAGAAAGATTCTTTCTCTTCTGGAATCCTGCTACCGCATCGTTCCCCTCTGTTGTAAAGGTAGGGGGGATGTGTCAGTACTGGGTCATTTGACCCGGATTCAATCCAGGAGTTAAGCCAATGGCATTGGGACTCGAAGACAAAAAGGCAATTGTTGCTGAAGTCAACGAAGCTGCCAAAGGCGCTCTTTCTGCAGTTGTTGCCGATTCTCGCGGTGTAACTGTAGACAAGATGACCGTCCTGCGTAAAACCGCTCGTGAAGCCGGTGTGTACATGCGCGTTGTGCGTAACACCCTGCTGCGTCGCGCGGTAGAAGGTACCGAATACGAGTGCCTGAACGACGCATTTACCGGTCCTACCTTGATTGCTTTCTCTAACGAACACCCGGGCGCTGCTGCTCGTCTGTTCAAAGAGTTTGCCAAAGCGAACCAAAAGTTCGAAATCAAGGCTGGCGCTTTTAACGGTGAGTTTATCGCCGCAGCACAAATTGATCGTCTGGCCACGCTGCCGACTTACGAAGAAGCAATTGCGAAGTTGATGGCTACCATGAAGGAAGCCTCTGCTGGCAAGCTGGTTCGTACTATCGCTGCTGTTCGCGACCAGAAACAAGCTGCTGCTTGATTCTCGCCTATCTAGGCTGTTTGAGTTTATTCAACATCAGGAATTTTTGTCATGTCTATCACTAAAGACCAAATCATCGAAGCCGTTGCTTCCATGTCCGTAATGGAAGTTGTTGAGCTGATCGAAGCTATGGAAGAGAAGTTCGGTGTTTCTGCCGCTGCTGCCGTAATGGCTGGCCCGGCTGCTGCTGAAGCAGTAGAAGAGAAGACCGAGTTCGACGTAGTTCTGACTGCTGCCGGTGCTAACAAAGTTGCCGTTATCAAAGCCGTTCGTGGCGCTACCGGTCTGGGCCTGAAAGAAGCCAAAGATCTGGTAGAAGCTGCTCCGGCTAACCTGAAAGAAGCCGTCTCCAAAGACGAAGCTGAAGCTCTGAAGAAAGAGCTGGAAGCTGCCGGTGCTTCTGTTGAGATCAAATAATCTGCATTTATGTAGATTAGCCTGATAAAACAGGCTAGGGCTGGTGAATTTTTGTTCACCAGCCTTTTTGCGCTGTAGACTGAGAGCATTTCACACCGTTTACGACTCTCGGTGCACCAGCAATCCGGACTGTCTTCTTTCGTCCGGGCCAACACAAAACGGTGTTGAGACAGAGCTGTCCCGCGGGACAGAGTGGGTCACTTATCAGCGAGCTGAGGAACCCTATGGTTTACTCTTATACCGAAAAAAAACGCATTCGTAAGGACTTCGGTAAGCGAGACCAGGTACTGGACACGCCTTATCTGTTGTCCATTCAGCTGGACTCCTTCAAGCAGTTCATCGAGGCTGACCCGGAAGGTGAATATGGCCTAGAGGCCGCTTTCCGTAGCGTTTTCCCGATCACCAGTTACTCCGGTAGTGCTGAGCTTCAGTATGTCAGCTATCGCCTGGGTGAGCCGGTATTTGACGTAAAAGAATGCCAGATCCGTGGAGTGACCTACTCCGCGCCGCTGCGTGTCAAGCTTCGTATGGTTCTGTACGACCGTGAAGCAGCTGCCGGCACCGTCAAAGACATCAAGGAACAAGAAGTATACATGGGCGAAATTCCGCTCATGACCGAGAACGGCACCTTTGTTATCAATGGTACCGAGCGGGTTATCGTTTCCCAGCTGCACCGCAGCCCGGGCGTCTTCTTCGACCACGATAAAGGCAAAACACATTCATCCGGTAAGGTGTTGTATAACGCTCGCGTTATCCCCTACCGTGGCTCCTGGCTGGACTTCGAGTTCGATGCGAAAGACAACCTGTTTGTCCGTATCGACCGTCGTCGCAAACTGCCGGCATCCATCATTCTGCGCGCCCTGGACTTCACTTCCGAAGAGATCCTGGCCACCTTCTTCGAAACCATCGGTTTCGAGGTCAAAGATGGCAAGTTGATGATGGATCTGGTGCCGGAGCGCCTGCGTGGCGAAACTGCGACCTTCGACATCGTGGCCAATGGTGCCGTGGTTGTTGAAACCGGTCGTCGTGTGACTGCCCGTCACATCCGTCAGCTGGAAAAAGATGCCGTTACCCAGATTGAGGTACCGGTTGAGTATGTTGTTGGCAAAGTTGCTGCCAAGGACTACGCACATCCGCAAACTGGCGAACTGGTAGTGGCAGCCAACCAGGCTCTGAGTCTGGAAGCGATTGCCAACCTGTCCCAGGCCGGCTTCAAGCATTTCGAGGTTCTGTTCACCAACGAACTGGACCACGGTGCTTACATGTCCGAGACCCTGCGCGTCGATTCCAGCACCAACCGTCTGGAAGCGCTGGTAGAAATCTACCGCATGATGCGTCCGGGCGAGCCGCCGACACGTGAAGCAGCAGAGCAGCTGTTCGAAAACCTGTTCTTCTCTGCCGAACGTTACGACCTGTCTACCGTAGGTCGGATGAAGTTCAACCGCCGTCTGGGTCGTGAAGACGAGACTGGCGCTGGCGTACTGACCAAAGACGATATCGTCGATGTAATGAAGCGCCTGATCGACATCCGTAACGGTAACGACGAAGTGGACGATATCGACCACCTGGGTAACCGTCGTATCCGTTCTGTCGGTGAAATGGCTGAAAACCAGTTCCGCGTCGGTCTGGTGCGTGTCGAGCGTGCGGTCAAGGAGCGTCTCTCCCTGGGCGACCTGGACACCCTGATGCCGCAGGATCTGATCAACGCCAAGCCGATCTCCGCCGCAGTCAAAGAGTTCTTTGGTTCCAGCCAGCTGTCCCAGTTTATGGACCAGAACAACCCGCTGTCCGAAGTAACCCACAAGCGCCGTATCTCTGCGCTGGGCCCGGGCGGTTTGACTCGTGAGCGTGCCGGCTTTGAAGTCCGAGACGTACACCCGACCCACTATGGTCGTCTGTGCCCGATCGAGACTCCTGAAGGTCCGAACATCGGTCTGATCAACTCCCTGTCCGTGTACTCTCGTACCAACGAGTACGGTTTCCTCGAGACTCCGTACCGCAAGGTCATTGACGGTGTGATCACCGACGAAGTGGACTACCTGTCTGCTATTGAAGAAGGCAAGTACGTGATCGCACAGGCTAACGCCGCGACCACCGAAGATGGCCGTCTGAAAGATGAATTGATCCCGTGCCGTCACAAAGGTGAATCCACCTTTATGAACGCCGACCAGATCCAGTATATGGACGTGAGCCCGCAGCAGATCGTATCTGTGGCAGCGGCCCTGATCCCGTTCCTGGAACACGATGACGCGAACCGCGCATTGATGGGTTCAAACATGCAACGTCAGGCTGTACCGACCCTGCGTGCTGACAAGCCGCTGGTAGGTACCGGTATGGAACGCGCTGTGGCCGTTGACTCCGGTGTAACCGTAGTTGCCAAGCGTGGCGGCATGATCGACTACGTCGATGCCTCCCGTATCGTTATCAAGGTAAATGAAGATGAGCTGATGCCAGGCGAAGCCGGTATCGACATCTACAACCTGACCAAATACACCCGTTCCAACCAGAACACCTGTATCAACCAGCGTCCTTGCGTGATGTTGGGTGAGCCGGTCATGGCTGGCGACGTACTGGCTGACGGCCCGTCCACCGATCTGGGTGAACTGGCTCTGGGTCAGAACATGCGCGTCGCGTTCATGCCGTGGAACGGTTACAACTTCGAAGACTCGATCCTGGTGAACGAGCGTGTTGTTCAGGAAGATCGCCTGACCACCATCCATATCCAGGAACTGGCCTGTATCTCCCGTGACACCAAGCTGGGTCCGGAAGAGATCACTGCTGACATCCCGAACGTGGGTGAAGCCGCTCTGTCCAAGCTGGACGAGTCCGGTATCGTCTACGTGGGTGCCGAAGTGAAGGGCGGCGACATTCTGGTTGGTAAGGTAACGCCGAAAGGTGAAACCCAGCTGACGCCGGAAGAGAAGCTGCTGCGCGCCATCTTCGGTGAGAAGGCGTCCGACGTGAAGGACTCTTCCCTGCGTGTACCGAACGGTGTGTACGGCACCGTGGTTGACGTGCAAGTCTTTACCCGCGATGGCGTGGAAAAAGACAAGCGCGCCAAAGAAATCGAAGAGATGCAGCTGAAGGAAGCGAAGAAGGACTTGACCGAAGAGTTCAAGATCCTGGAAGACGGCATTTTCGGCCGCTCCCGCAACCTGCTGCTGGCCGCCGGTTACAGCGAAGATCGTCTGAACAAGCTGGAGCGTTCCAAGTGGTTTGAACTGGCCATCGAAGATGAAGCCAAGCAGACCGAACTGGAGCAGATCGCTGAACAGCACGTTGAGCTGAAAGCCGAGTTCGACAAGAAGTTCGAGAACAAGCGTCGCAAGATTATCCAGGGTGATGATCTGGCGCCGGGCGTACTGAAAATCGTCAAGGTTTATCTGGCAGTCAAGCGTCGCATCCAGCCGGGTGACAAGATGGCGGGCCGTCACGGTAACAAGGGTGTTATCTCCAAGATCTGTCCGGTCGAGGATATGCCTCATGACGAGTTCGGCCGTCCGGTCGACATCGTACTGAACCCGTTGGGCGTACCGTCTCGTATGAACATCGGTCAGATCCTCGAAGTGCACCTGGGCCTCGCGGCCAAGGGTATCGGCGAGAAGATCGATCGCATGGTCAAAGAGCAGCGCGAGCTGCACGAGATGCGCAACTTCCTGCAGCAGGTCTACGACCTGGGCGAGAAGGACACCCAGCAAGTGAACATCGCCGAACTGTCTGACGACGACGTACGTACCCTGGTGGGTAACCTGCGTAAGGGTCTGCCGGTTGCTACTCCGGTCTTTGATGGTGCCAAAGAGCGCGAAATCAAAGCCCTGCTGAAGCTGGCCGATCTGCCGGAGTCCGGTCAGATTGATCTGTTCGACGGCCGTACCGGTAACCGCTTCGAGCGTAAAGTAACCGTTGGTTACATGTACATGCTCAAGCTGAACCACCTGGTCGACGACAAGATGCACGCGCGTTCTACCGGTTCTTACAGCCTGGTTACCCAGCAGCCGCTGGGTGGTAAGGCTCAGTTCGGTGGTCAGCGTTTCGGTGAGATGGAAGTGTGGGCCCTGGAGGCTTACGGTGCGGCATATACCCTGCAGGAGATGCTGACCGTCAAGTCTGACGATGTGAATGGCCGTACCAAGATGTACAAGAACATCGTGGATGGCGACCACCGTATGGAGCCGGGCATGCCCGAATCCTTCAACGTATTGCTGAAGGAAATCCGCTCTCTGGGTATCAACATCGAGCTGGACGAAGAGTAAGAGCTCGCTCTTATTGTTCGAGAATTGACGTGGGCGCCCCGAGAGGGGCGCCGAGGTTAGACTCCTGACAGGGGAAACACGTGAAAGACTTACTCAAGTTTTTGAAGGCTCAGACCAAGACCGAAGAGTTTGACAGTATCAAGATCGGTCTGGCCTCTCCTGACATGATCCGCTCCTGGTCATTCGGTGAGGTCAAAAAGCCTGAGACCATCAACTACCGGACTTTCAAGCCGGAGCGTGATGGTCTGTTCTGCGCCCGTATCTTCGGACCGGTGAAGGACTACGAGTGTCTGTGCGGCAAGTACAAGCGCCTGAAACACCGTGGTGTGATCTGTGAGAAGTGCGGCGTTGAAGTGACCCAGACCAAGGTCCGTCGTGAGCGTATGGGCCACATCGAGCTGGCCAGCCCGACTGCCCACATCTGGTTCCTGAAGTCCCTGCCGTCCCGTATCGGTCTGCTGCTGGACATGACCCTGCGCGACATCGAGCGCGTGCTCTACTTCGAATCTTTCGTAGTAATCGAGCCGGGCATGACCAACCTCGAACGCAGCCAGATGCTCTCTGAAGAGCAGTACCTGGATGCGCTGGAAGAGTGGGGCGACGAATTTGACGCCAAGATGGGTGCCGAAGCAATCTTGGCATTGCTGCGCGCCATCGATCTGGAAGGTGAAGTCAAAGCGATGCGTGAGGAGCTGGATCAGACCAACTCCGAGACCAAGCGCAAGAAGACCACCAAGCGTCTGAAGCTGATGGAAGCTTTCCTGCAGTCCGGCAACAAGCCGGAGTGGATGATCATGACAGTGCTGCCTGTGCTGCCGCCGGACCTGCGTCCGCTGGTACCGCTGGACGGTGGCCGTTTCGCGACTTCCGATCTGAACGATCTGTACCGTCGCGTGATCAACCGTAACAACCGCTTGAAGCGTCTGCTGGATCTGGCTGCTCCGGACATCATCGTGCGCAACGAAAAGCGCATGCTGCAAGAGTCCGTCGATGCGCTGCTGGATAACGGCCGTCGCGGTCGTGCCATCACCGGTTCCAACAAGCGCCCGCTGAAATCCCTGGCCGACATGATCAAGGGTAAGCAGGGTCGTTTCCGTCAGAACCTGCTCGGTAAGCGTGTCGACTACTCCGGTCGTTCCGTTATCACCGTAGGCCCGACTCTGCGTCTGCATCAGTGCGGTCTGCCGAAGAAGATGGCTCTGGAACTGTTCAAGCCGTTCATCTATGGCAAGCTGGAAACCCGTGGTCTGGCGACCACTATCAAGGCCGCCAAGAAGATGGTGGAGCGCGAAGAAGCTGTCGTTTGGGATATCCTGGACGAAGTTATCCGCGAGCACCCGGTTCTGCTGAACCGTGCACCGACTCTGCACCGTCTGGGTATCCAGGCATTCGAACCGACTCTGGTCGAAGGCAAGGCAATCCAGCTGCACCCGCTCGTTTGTGCTGCGTATAACGCGGACTTCGATGGTGACCAGATGGCTGTTCACGTACCGCTGACCCTGGAAGCCCAGCTGGAAGCGCGTGCGCTGATGATGTCTACCAACAACATCCTGTCGCCTGCATCCGGTGAGCCGATCATCGTTCCTTCTCAGGACGTGGTCTTGGGTCTGTACTACATGACCCGCGCCCGCATCAATGCGAAGGGTGAAGGTATGGTGCTGTCCGGCCCGAAAGAGGCCGAGAAAGTGTACCGTGCCGGTCTGGCCGACCTGCATGCTCGCGTCAAGTGCCGTATCACCGAGTACGTGAAGAACGAAGCCGGTGAACTGGTTGCCAAGACCGAGATGAAGAACACCACCGTTGGTCGTGCGATTCTGAGCCTGATCCTGCCGAAAGGCATGGAATACGCCCTGATCGACGAGCCGAAGGTGCTGACTGCTGCCGAGCAGGCCGATCTGGACGCCAATCCGCAGAACTGGATCAAATCCGTATCCAACAAGGCGCTGGGCAAAAAGCTCATCTCCCGTCTGCTGAACACCTGCTATCGCAAGCAGGGGCTGAAGGACACCGTTATCTTCGCTGACCAGCTGATGTATACCGGTTTCCACTACGCGGCGCTGTCCGGTGCTTCCGTTGGTATCGATGACATGGTCATCCCGGATGCCAAAAAAGACATCATTGCTTCTGCCGAAGCCGAAGTTGCCGAGATCCAGGCCAGTTCCTGTCCGGTCTGGTAACTGCGGGCGAACGTTACAACAAGGTTATCGATATCTGGGCCAGCGCCAACGAGCGCGTCTCCAAGGCCATGATGGAGAACTTGTCCAAAGAGCGTAACGTCAACTCGCTGGGTGATGAAGAAGAGCAGGCATCGTTCAACAGCATCTTTATGATGGCCGACTCTGGTGCGCGGGGTTCCGCTGCCCAGATCCGTCAGCTGGCCGGTATGCGTGGCCTGATGGCCAAGCCGGATGGCTCCATCATCGAGACCCCGATCATCGCGAACTTCCGCGAAGGTCTGAACGTACTGCAGTACTTTATCTCTACCCACGGTGCTCGTAAGGGTCTGGCGGATACTGCACTGAAGACTGCGAACTCCGGTTACCTGACTCGTCGTCTGGTAGACGTGGCGCAGGACATGGTGATCACCGAGGACGATTGCGGCACTACCGAAGGTCTGTGGATGACTCCGCTGATCGAAGGTGGCGACGTGGTCGAGCCGCTGCGTGAGCGTGTGCTGGGTCGTGTGGTGGCAGAAGATGTCATCAAGCCGGGTACCGAGGACGAGATCCTGGTTGCTCGCAACACCCTGCTCGACGAGCAGCTGTGTGACCTGCTGGAACGCAACTCCGTTGACCGTGTGAAGGTACGTTCTGCCATCACCTGTGAAACTGACTTCGGTAACTGTGCTCACTGCTACGGCCGTGACCTGGCCCGTGGTCACCTGGTGAACAAGGGTGAGGCTGTCGGTGTTATCGCCGCCCAGTCCATCGGTGAGCCGGGTACCCAGCTGACAATGCGTACGTTCCACATCGGTGGTGCCGCATCTCGTGCCGCAGCAGAGAGCAGCATCCAGGTGAAGAACACCGGTAGCATCAAGCTGCAGAACGCCAAGTTCGTTCACAACAGCGATGACAAACTGGTTATCACCTCCCGTTCTACCGAACTGACCATCATGGACGACATGGGCCGTACCAAGGAAAGCCACAAGCTGCCTTACGGTTCCGTGCTGGAAGTGAAGGACGGCCAGGCAGTGAACGCCGGCGAAACCGTTGCTAACTGGGATCCGCACACTCACCCGATCATCACTGAAGTGGCAGGTCGTCTGCACTTCGAACACATGATCGATGGCGTGACCATCACTCGTCAGACCGACGAGCTGACCGGTCTCTCCTCTATCGTCGTGCTGGACGTCAACGAGCGTCCGAGCGCCGGTAAAGAGATGCGTCCGACCGTTAAACTGGTCGACCTGAACGGCAACGACGTGATGATCCCGGGTACCGATGTAGCCGCCCAGTACTTCCTGCCGGGCAAGGCGATCGTGAACCTGGAAGATGGTGCCAACGTGGGCGTGGGTGACGCGGTAGCGCGTATCCCGCAAGAGTCCGGCGGTACCAAGGACATCACCGGTGGTCTGCCGCGCGTTGCGGATCTGTTCGAAGCACGTCAACCGAAGGAACCGGCTATTCTGGCCGAGATCTCCGGTACCATCTCCTTCGGGAAAGAGACCAAAGGCAAGCGCCGTCTGGTCATCACCCCGACCGATGGTGGCAACGTCTACGAGGAGATGATTCCGAAGTGGCGTAACCTGAACGTGTTCGAAGGTGAAAAAGTTGAGAAGGGTGAAGTGCTGGCGGATGGTCCTGAGTCTGCTCACGATATCCTGCGTCTGCGCGGTATCAGCCCGGTCGCCAACTACATCGCCAACGAAGTGCAGGACGTTTACCGTCTGCAAGGCGTTAAGATCAACGACAAGCACATCGAAGTCATCGTTCGTCAGATGCTGCGCAAGTGCGAGATCCTGACTGCTGGCGACACCGACCTGATCGAAGGCGAACAGGTTGAAGTGGCTCGCGTGAAGATTGCCAACCGTAAGCTGGTTGCCGAGGGCAAGACCCCTGCGACCTACCGTCATGTTCTGATGGGTATTACCAAGGCATCTCTGAGCACCGAGTCCTTCATCTCCGCGGCTTCCTTCCAGGAAACCACTCGCGTTCTGACCGAAGCCGCCGTTGGTGGCAAGCGTGACGAACTGCGTGGCCTGAAAGAGAACGTCATTGTGGGTCGTCTGATCCCGGCTGGTACCGGCTTTGCCTACCACCACAGCCGGATCAACCAGCGTGCTGCTGCAGCTCGTGCTGTTGGCACCCCGCAGGTGACCGCAGATGAAGCTGAGCAGAACCTGGCGGATCTGCTGAACGCTGCCGGTAGCTTCGACGAAGAGTAACTCGTCAACCGTGATTAAAAAGGGCTCCTTCAAGGAGCCCTTTTTGTTGGCCATTTGATCGGCAAAGGCTGACGCCACGCGGGTTTCAGGATGATCCAGAGCAAAGTTGTAGAGTAAAAAATCAAAAAAAGTTGACTTTGCTCTCCTGCGATTTGACACTCGGCAAAGTTGAATGGTTATTACAGGGGTAGAACATGACTGTCGGTATCGAGGAAGCCATGCTTCCCGAAGAACAGCTGATCAGCCGCACTTTTACAGATGAAGACAGGGAATTGTTGCGCTCATACGATGGGCTCATCGACGGCTTGGCCGAATTGTTCGGCAAGCATTGTGAAGTGGTGCTCCACTCCCTGGAAAATCTGCACGAGTCAGTGATCAAGATCGCCAACGGCTTTAACACCGGACGTACCCTCGGGGCGCCCATCACCGATCTGGCACTGCGGATGCTCAAGGACATCGAGAGCACCGGCCAGGATTACACCCAGAGCTATTTTGCTCGCAGCCGCACCGGCGCCCTGATGAAGTCGAGCACCATCGCCATCAGGAACAGTGAACGCCAGGTGATCGGTCTTATCTGCATCAACCTGCATATCAATGCACCTTTCCACGAGTTCGTGGCCGAATTTTTCCCGACGCCCCAGCAGGCGGCGCGCCAGTCACCAGAGACCTTTGCCAACAGCGTCGAAGAGCTTGTTGCCCAGACCGTGGACAATACCATCGACGAGATCAACCGCGATCCTACTGTGGCCAACAATGCCAAAAACCGCTTCATCGTCACTCAATTGTTCGAGAAGGGTATTTTTTGACATCAAGGACTCCATCAACATGGTGGCGGACAAACTCAATATTTCGAAACATACCGTTTATCTCTACATCCGACAGCGCAAGCAGGGTGAAGACGAAAACGAGTAACTCAATTCCATAAGGGGATAGATGAATGGCTAAAGAAGTGATTGCAACCGACAAGGCGCCTGCCGCCATTGGTCCTTATGTTCAGGCGACCAAGGTAGGCGAGATGATCTTCACCTCCGGGCAGATCCCGCTTGATCCTGCCACCATGGAGATCGTTGCCGGTGGCATCGAAGCTCAGGCCGAGCAGGTCATGAAGAACCTGATCGCCGTATTGCAGGCTGCCGGTGCCGATGCTGGCAAGGTAGTGAAAACCACCTGCTTCCTGAGTGACATGAACGACTTCGTAGCCTTCAATCAGGTCTATGCCCGTTACTTCGGTGATGCCGCACCGGCCCGCTCCTGCGTGGAAGTGGCCCGTCTGCCGAAAGATGTGCTGGTCGAGGTTGAGGCCATCGCCCACCTCTGATCGCCAACTGCTAAAAAGCCCCTCATGGCAGGGGCTTTTTTGTTTTTGGCGTAAAATGGACAGGCATCAGTACAGGAGCCTTGTTATGAGTCTGAGTTTTGCCCTGCTGGTGACCGGGCCTGCCTATGGCACCCAGTCCGCCAGCACCGCCTACCGCTTTGCCCGCAGCCTGTTGGCTCAGGGTCATACCCTCTCTCACCTCTTCTTCTATCAGGATGGGGTCTGCAACGGCAACGGCCTGCATCTTCCCGCTTCCGATGAGACCGACCTGGTACGTCTGTGGCGAGAGCTGGCAGAGGAGCAGGGGATCCGCATCGATGTCTGTGTCGCTGCCGCCATGCGACGCGGGGTGGTCGATGAGCAGGAGGCCAAGGGGGCAGGGCAGGCTAACTTCAATCTGCAAGCGCCATTTTGCCTGAGCGGGCTTGGCCAGCTGGCCGAAGCTGCCCTGACCGCCGATCGGCTGGTTCAGTTCTAGGGAGTGACCATGAACAAGAAAATCGCATTTATTTGCAGTCGTGGCCCCCATGGCCACGCTGCCGGTCGGGAGGGGCTGGATGCCCTGCTGGCCACCTCGGCCATGACCGATGAGCTGGCACTCTTCCTGATTGGTGACGGCGTGTTGCAACTGCTTAAAGAACAACAGCCGCAGGCCATCTTGCAGCGCCACTATGCGCCAACCTTCAAGATGCTCGAACTCTATGACATCGAGGAGGTGTACGTCTGTGCCGACTCGCTGGCCGAGCGCGGCGTGACGGTCGAGGATCTGCTGATGCCGGTCGAAATCCTGTCGCGGGCAGAGATGGCCAGCCAGTGGTCACAATGCGCGACGCACATCAGCTTCTGAGGTCCCCATGTTGCATCTGATCTTGAATTCCCCTTTCCAGAGCCAGGCACTGGCTCAGGCGCTCTCATACCTGCAAGTTGGCGATGAGCTGGTGCTGATGCAGGATGCCGTCATTGCGGCCTGTGCGCCCCAGTGGTGCGAACAGCTGGCCGGGATCCCGCTACACGTTATGACAGAAGATCTGCTGGCGCGAGGTTTGCGTCATCAAGTGGGCGATTTACTGGATATGGCCGGTCTGGTCGAGCTGATTGCACAAAAAGGCTCCCCCAGAACCTGGGCTGGCTGATTGCCATATTTTTACGTTAATTCAAAGAATTATGAAAAATCCATGCGGATCCGATTTGCCCTTCTATGCCACAAACTGTATAAATCTTGACTCCCCAGACAACAGGGCATAAAATTTCGCGTCCCCGTATATGCGGGGAGGATTTTCCACACGTTTATGAAGTCATTATCAGGAGCCTTTTGATGGCAACTATTAACCAGTTGGTTCGCAAGCCACGCATCAAGCTCGTTGTGAAAAGCAACGTGCCGGCGTTGGAAGCGTGCCCTCAGAAGCGTGGCGTATGCACTCGTGTATATACCACCACCCCGAAGAAGCCTAACTCTGCATTGCGTAAAGTGTGCCGTGTACGTCTGACCAACGGCTTCGAAGTCACCTCCTACATCGGTGGTGAAGGTCACAACCTGCAAGAGCACTCTGTTGTTCTGATCCGTGGCGGTCGTGTAAAAGACTTGCCAGGTGTTCGTTATCACACCGTTCGTGGTGCGTTGGACTGTGCCGGTGTTAAAGACCGTAAGCAGGCTCGCTCCAAGTATGGCGTGAAGCGTCCTAAAGCTTAATGGTTCTCCGTTAAGTAAGGCCAAACGTTAATTCGTTTCTAGTTAGATAGCTTTCTAGTTTTGGGTAATCCCTGAAGTTACGGAGAATTTGAAATGCCAAGACGTCGTGTTGTTGGTCAGCGTAAAATCCTGCCAGATCCCAAGTTCGGATCAGAGCTGCTGGCTAAATTTGTCAACGTAGTAATGGTTGACGGTAAGAAATCTGTTGCAGAAGCCATTGTTTATGGCGCCCTGGACATCATTGCCACCAAATCTGGCAAAGAGCACCTGGCCGTATTCGAAGAAGCTCTGGATAACATTCGTCCGGCGGTCGAGGTTAAATCTCGTCGCGTCGGTGGTGCAACCTATCAGGTGCCGGTAGAAGTTCGTCCGGTACGTCGCAATGCTCTGGCAATGCGCTGGTTGGTTGATGCCGCTCGTAAACGTGGTGAAAAATCAATGGCTCAGCGTCTGGCTGGCGAGCTGCTGGATGCCGCTGACAATAAGGGTTCGTCTGTCAAGAAACGTGAAGACGTTCACCGTATGGCTGAAGCGAACAAAGCCTTCGCTCACTTCCGCTGGTAATCCGCTTGCGCAGGGTCTTTTGGCTCTGCGCACCTTTAATTATCTAGGGACAAGCGCCTTAGTAAGAGGATGACAATGGCTCGTACAACCCCCATTGAGCGTTATCGTAATATCGGTATCTCCGCTCACATTGACGCCGGTAAGACTACTACTACCGAGCGTGTACTGTTTTACACCGGTGTAAGTCACAAGATCGGTGAAGTTCACGATGGCGCTGCCACCATGGACTGGATGGAACAGGAACAAGAGCGTGGTATCACCATCACCTCCGCCGCGACCACCGCTTTCTGGTCCGGTATGGGTAAACAGTTCCAACCGCACCGTATCAACATCATCGATACCCCCGGCCACGTTGACTTTACTATCGAAGTAGAGCGTTCAATGCGTGTTCTGGACGGTGCCGTGATGGTGTACTGTGCCGTAGGTGGCGTACAGCCACAGTCTGAAACCGTATGGCGTCAGGCTAACAAGTACAAGGTTCCCCGTATCGCGTTCGTCAACAAGATGGACCGTACCGGTGCCAACTTCCTGCGCTGCGTTGAGCACATCAAGACCCGTCTGAAAGGCGTTCCGGTTCCCCTTCAGCTGAACATCGGCTCTGAAGAGAACTTCAAGGGCGTTGTTGACCTGGTCAAGATGAAAGCCATCAACTGGAATGAAGCTGATCAGGGCGTATCCTTCGATTACGAAGACGTCCCGGCCGAGCTGCTGGAACAGGCGCAAGAAATGCGCATGAATCTGGTTGAAGCCGCTGCTGAAGCGTCTGAAGACCTGATGGAAAAATACCTGGGCGGCGAAGAGCTGACCGAGGAAGAGATCAAAGGTGCTCTGCGTCAGCGTGTGCTGAACAACGAGATCATCCTGGTAACCTGTGGCTCCGCATTCAAGAACAAGGGCGTACAGGCAATGCTGGATGCCGTGATCGAGTATCTGCCGGCGCCGACTGACGTTGCTGCTATCGACGGCCTGAAAATGGACGGCGAGACCAAAGACGAGCGTCACGCTTCCGATGACGAGCCGTTCTCTGCTCTGGCGTTCAAGATCGCTACCGACCCGTTCGTTGGTAACCTGACCTTCTTCCGTGTCTACTCTGGCGTGATCAACTCCGGTGACACCGTGCTGAACTCCGTCAAGGACAAGCGCGAGCGTTTTGGTCGTATCGTTCAGATGCATGCCAACAAGCGTGAAGAGATCAAAGAAGTACGCGCTGGTGACATCGCTGCTGCTATCGGTCTGAAAGACGTGACTACTGGTGACACCCTGTGTGACCCGAACGCACCGATCATCCTCGAGCGTATGGAATTCCCGGAGCCGGTAATTTCTATCGCGGTTGAGCCGAAAACCAAGGCTGACCAGGAGAAGATGGGTCTGGCTCTGGGCCGTCTGGCTCAGGAAGATCCGTCCTTCCGCGTATGGACTGACGAAGAGTCAGGTCAAACCATCATCGCCGGTATGGGTGAGCTGCACCTGGACATCATCGTTGACCGTATGCGTCGCGAGTTCAAGGTAGAAGCGAACGTAGGTAAGCCGCAGGTTGCCTACCGTGAAACCATTCGTACCGCCGTTAAAGACATCGAAGGCAAACATGCCAAGCAGTCTGGTGGTCGCGGTCAGTACGGTCACGTTGTGATCGACATGTACCCGCTGGAAGAAGGCAAAGCCTACGAATTCGTCAACGACATCAAAGGCGGCGTCATTCCTGGTGAATTCATCCCGGGTGTTGATAAAGGTATCCGCGAGCAGCTCAAATCTGGCCCGCTGGCTGGTTACCCGGTTATGGATCTGGGTGTGCGTCTGCACTTCGGTTCCTACCACGATGTCGACTCTTCCGAACTGGCGTTCAAAATCGCTGCTTCCATGGCCTTTAAGGCTGGCTTCATGAAAGCCAACCCGGTTCTGCTGGAACCGATCATGAAAGTAGAAGTTGAAACTCCGGAAGATTACATGGGCGACGTTATCGGTGACCTGAACCGTCGTCGTGGCCTGATCGAAGGTATGGAAGATGGCCCGTCCGGCAAGATCGTACGTGCTCTGGTGCCGCTGGCCGAAATGTTCGGTTATGCAACTGCACTGCGTTCCGCTACCCAGGGTCGTGCTTCCTACGCCATGGAATTCGCCAAGTATCACGATGCACCGACCAACGTTGCACAAGCCGTGATCGAAGAGCGCAAATCCAAGTAATTTAAGATTCCCCGCCTACGACGGTAGGCGGGTTTAACCTAGAAGGACTACGTCGTGTCTAAAGAAAAATTTGAGCGTAATAAACCGCACGTTAACGTCGGCACCATCGGCCACGTTGACCACGGTAAAACCACCCTGACTGCAGCTATCACCAACGTGCTGGCCAAGCACTTCGGTGGTAAAGCTTTCGCCTTCGACCAGATCGACAAGGCACCGGAAGAGCGTGAGCGTGGTATCACCATCAACACCTCCCACGTAGAATACGACACCGCTACCCGTCACTACGCGCACGTAGACTGCCCGGGTCACGCCGACTACGTTAAAAACATGATCACCGGTGCTGCCCAGATGGACGGCGCGATCCTGGTAGTAGCAGCGACTGACGGCCCGATGCCGCAGACTCGTGAGCACATCCTGCTGGGTCGTCAGGTAGGCGTTCCGTACATCATCGTGTTCATGAACAAGTGTGACATGGTAGATGACGAAGAGCTGCTGGAACTGGTCGAGATGGAAGTTCGCGAACTGCTGTCCGAGTACGACTTCCCGGGTGATGACCTGCCGGTAGTCCGTGGTTCCGCACTGAAAGCGCTGGAAGGCGAAGCTCAGTGGGAAGAGAAGATCCTGGAACTGGCTGGCCATCTGGACAGCTACATTCCGGAGCCGGAGCGTGCAATCGACCTGCCGTTCCTGATGCCGATCGAAGACGTATTCTCCATCGCTGGCCGTGGTACCGTAGTAACCGGTCGTGTAGAGCGTGGTATCGTTAAAGTTGGTGAAGAAGTGGAAATCGTTGGTATCAAAGATACCACCAAGACCACCTGTACCGGCGTTGAAATGTTCCGCAAACTGCTGGACGAAGGTCGTGCAGGCGAGAACATCGGTGCACTGCTGCGTGGCGTGAAGCGTGAAGACGTAGAGCGTGGTCAGGTACTGGCCAAGCCGGGCACCATCAAGCCGCACACCAAGTTTGAATCTGAAGTGTACGTACTGTCCAAAGAAGAAGGTGGTCGTCATACCCCGTTCTTCAAAGGCTACCGTCCGCAGTTCTACTTCCGTACTACCGACGTGACCGGTACCATCGAACTGCCGGAAGGCGTAGAGATGGTAATGCCGGGCGACAACATCAAGATGGTTGTTACCCTGATTGCGCCGATCGCGATGGACGACGGCCTGCGTTTCGCTATCCGTGAAGGTGGCCGTACCGTAGGTGCTGGTGTTGTAGCTAAAGTTATCGCTTAATCGATACTTTAAATGCACACATGAAAGGGGTGGCTTCGGCCGCCCCTTTTGTTTTTGGGCTTTATCTGCCCTGTGAGATACTGGGCAAAACCATTGATTGAGGTAGTTTCCGTGAGCAAACCCGCCATT
>NZ_CP149571.1:1142500-1187500 GCF_037890695.1 Aeromonas jandaei
CAGTGAAATCGAATTCGCCGTGAAGATGCGGTGTACCCGCGGCTAGACGGAAAGACCCCGTGAACCTTTACTACAGCTTGGCACTGAACATTGAACCTACATGTGTAGGATAGGTGGGAGGCTTTGAAGGCGTGACGCCAGTTGCGCTGGAGCCGTCCTTGAAATACCACCCTTGTATGTTTGATGTTCTAACGCAGGGCCCTGAATCGGGCTCGCGGACAGTGCCTGGTGGGTAGTTTGACTGGGGCGGTCTCCTCCCAAAGAGTAACGGAGGAGCACGAAGGTTGGCTAATCCTGGTCGGACATCAGGAGGTTAGTGCAATGGCATAAGCCAGCTTAACTGCGAGACGGACAGGTCGAGCAGGTACGAAAGTAGGTCATAGTGATCCGGTGGTTCTGAATGGAAGGGCCATCGCTCAACGGATAAAAGGTACTCCGGGGATAACAGGCTGATACCGCCCAAGAGTTCATATCGACGGCGGTGTTTGGCACCTCGATGTCGGCTCATCACATCCTGGGGCTGAAGTCGGTCCCAAGGGTATGGCTGTTCGCCATTTAAAGTGGTACGCGAGCTGGGTTCAGAACGTCGTGAGACAGTTCGGTCCCTATCTGCCGTGGGCGTTGGATGATTGAAGGGAGTTGCTCCTAGTACGAGAGGACCGGAGTGAACGAACCTCTGGTGTTCGGGTTGTCACGCCAGTGGCACTGCCCGGTAGCTAAGTTCGGAATCGATAACCGCTGAAAGCATCTAAGCGGGAAGCGAGCCCTGAGATGAGTCATCCCTGACCCCTTGAGGGTCCTAAAGGGCCGTTGGAGACCACAACGTTGATAGGCGGGGTGTGTAAGTGCAGCGATGCATTGAGCTAACCCGTACTAATTACCCGTGAGGCTTAACCATACAACACCCAAGAAGTGTTCTAAGGCTTGTAGCAAATACGAACGAATTACTTACGTCAGCTTTCTCAGATTGAAGAATTTGCCTGGCGGCAATAGCGCCGTGGAACCACCTGATCCCATGCCGAACTCAGAAGTGAAACGCGGTAGCGCCGATGGTAGTGTGGCATTCGCCATGCGAGAGTAGGACACTGCCAGGCACCTAATTAGCAATAAGCTAGCCGAATGCGGAGCGGTAGTTCAGTCGGTTAGAATACCGGCCTGTCACGCCGGGGGTCGCGGGTTCGAGTCCCGTCCGCTCCGCCACTAAATAGAAGGCCTTCCCGATTGGGAAGGCCTTTTGCTATGGGCGATTTGCCTGTTGGTCACAGCGGTGCACGCCAGAATAGACACCAAAGCCCGGTTATCAGACCGGGCTTTTGTGTTTTCAGCATCGAGAGGCCACTGAACAGTGGCTCTTGCCTGAGGGTGGGCGCTGGCAGGCCCGCTATTCCCTCCTTTTGGTATGTAATTGCGGTCATTTTTCGGATGATTCGCAACCATTTGTACTGGATTACTCGCAGCCACCCATCCCATCACTGGGCTACAGCCCCACAGGGAAGAGCCATATTGACCACCCCCTCCTCCATCTGGACATCAATGGTAAAGCCGAGTCGTTTGGCGAGGGTCACCATGCCGCGATTGCTTGGCATGGTCATGCCGGAGAGTTGGCCGATCCCCTGCTCGCAGGCGTAGCGGATGATCTTCTCCATCATCAGCTTGCCGAGCCCCAGCCCTTTCAGGTCGGAACGAACCAGAATGGCAAATTCGGCATCGCTGAGATCCGGCGTCGAGATGGCGCGCACCACCCCGAGAATCTGATCTTTACGTTCCCCATCCTGCCCTACGGCGACAAAGGCCATTTCGCGGTCGTAATCGATCTGGGTCATGCGGGCCAACTCTTCGTGACCCAGCTCACCCACGTCGGCGAAGAAGCGTTTGTATCTGTCTTCATCGGAGACCCGCAGCACGAATTGTTTGTGGGCCGGCTCATCTTCCGGGCGAATGGGGCGCAGCAGAACATGGCTCTGATCCTTGAGCCAGGCTCCCTCCTCCAGCTCGGTCGGGTAGGGGCGGATCGCCAACCGATTGGCGGGGGAAAGTGTTGGGTCGGCCAGCGTGACGCTGGCATCCAGCACCACCATCTCGGCGCCACAGGCTTGCAGCGGATGAAGATCCAGCTCCTGAATTTGCGGGAAGGCGAGCAGCAGTTCTGATAGCTGGCAGAGCACCTGACCGAGGGCATCGATATCCAGCCGATCCGGAGTGGCATGTTCACGGATCTTGCGACTCTTGAGCGCACCGATGATCTGGTAACGGGCCAGCGCCTGATTGAGCGGCGGCAGCGCTGCAACCATCTCCTGTGGCTCCGCGCCCGATTCACCGAGCAGGATGACGGGGCCAAAGATGGCATCTTGCTGGATACAAACCCGCAGTTCCAGACCGCCACTGCGCCGCGCCATGCGCTGTACCAGCAACCCTTCAATACGGGCGCCGGGATCGTGCTGTTTCACCCTGTCCAGAATGGCATCGGCAGCCTGTGCTACTTCGGCCGAGGTACGCAGATTGAGTACCACACCGTGCACAGCAGATTTGTGCAGGATATCGGGCGAACGGAGTTTGACTGCCACCGGGTAGCCGATCTGCTCGGCTGTCAGGGTGGCCTCGATGGCGTCGGTGACGATCCAGGTGGGCAATGTTGCGAGCCCGGCTGCTTGCAAGATGGGGTGGGCGAGATGGGTATCCAGCCTCAGCTGTTTGCGCTCCTGCGCCTGGCGGATCAGCTGCTGGCAGAGCTCGATATTGAGCTGGTTGCCGTGCAGGGAGGCGGGGGTCTCCATCAGCTGTTTCTGGTTACGGCGGTACTCCACCATATGCATGAAGGCGGCCATGGCGCTTTCCGGGGTACGGTAGGTCGGGATGCCCGCTTCGGTAAAGAGTTTGCGACCCTCCTGCGCCGAGTATTCGCCTGCCCAGTTGGTGAGGATATTGAAACGGCGTGCTCTTGGGTGCTGTTTCAGGTGGGCGATAAGGTGGCTGGCCAGTGGTGCGCTGGGGGCTGTAAGGGAGGGGGCATGAATGATCAGGATGGCATCGATCCCCTCTTCCCCGAGCAGGTTGTCCAGCGCTTCCTGATAGATGGCGATGGTGGCATCGCTGCCGATATCGAGCGGTGGGCGTGCCAGCTTGCCGCCCCGCTCCAGCAGCACATCCACCGCCATATTGGCCAGCCCACGGCCATTGGAGATGATGGCGAGCCGCTCCCCCTTGAGGGTCATGGAGTGGCTGAGGGTTTCCACTGCGGCAAACAGCTCGTGGGTGTCCCGTACTCGCAACATGCCGGCGCGGCGGATGGCGGCGTCATAGACGTTGTCGAGGCCGTGGGCCGGATCGTGGCGTCCGCTCTTGAGTACCAAGATCGGTTTGTTGCGCGAAGCGGCTCGCGCCGCCGAGAGAAAATGGCGGGCATCGTGCAGCTTGTCCATGTAGAGCAGGATGGCGCGGGTGACGCTGTCGCGGGAGAGTTGATCCAGCAGCTGGCCAAAGTCGATGTCGCAGTGATCGCCAAGGGAGATGAAGGCGGAAAAGCCCAGCTCATGCTGCTTGGCCCAGTCGAGAATGGTGGTGCTGACCGCGGCAGACTGGGAGAGAAAGGCGACCTGCCCGGGCTTGGCGGCAATCGGTGAAAAGCTGGCATTGAGCCCCTGACCGGGCAGCAGCATCCCCATGCTGTTGGGGCCGAGTAGGCGGATGCCGTATTGCTTGCAGAGCCGTTTCAACTCCTGCCGCTCATCTTGTGAAAAATCGGCGGCGAGGATGATAGCGGCGCCTGTTCCCTTCTGGCCGAGAGCCTCCAGCAGGGGGATGACCCGCTCCCGGCGAGTGCAGATGATGGCGAGATCCGGAGCCAGTGGCAGGCTGGCAATGTCGGGATAGGCCAGCACGCCGGCCACTGCTTTGCTGCGCGGGGTGACCGGCAGGATGGGCCCTTTGAAGTGGCCCGCCAGCAGGTGGCGGACGATGACATGGCCCGCTTTGTGCGGATCGGTCGAGGCGCCGATGATGGCGATTGATTGGGGTTTGAACAGCCGATCCAGACCGCTTGCGTTCATGGGCACTCCCGTCGAAAGGGGGAAGATACCAGTCTAATACCTCTTTGTTGCAGGTTCTGTGACCGGCTCCCGATCACCGTTTGTTGAGGGCGTTGGCGCGCAGGTAAAAGCGCAGCTCCCCCTGTACCCGGCGGATGGCGCCGAGGTGACGCTCCTGCAGATAGATCTCCTGCTCCCTGTCCAGCAAGGTGCTGGGCAGACCCATGCTCTGCAAATACTCCTCAAACAGGGTTGATCCCTTGATCTCGACCAGATGCTGTTTCATGGCGCTCCTCCCTGATGTAGTTCGATGATGGCGAATATTCAGTCTGCGATCCCTTGCCCGGTTTGCCTATTGTCACTTCTGACATGAGACGGGACAGGAGAAGGTTCACACATCTGGCAGCGAACACCGCATCAGGCCCTTGGCTGGCGTTATAGTATGACCAGAAGCATGGTGCTTGGATGGTACAGGTAATGAAGCAAGTCGGATTGTGGTGCATGGTGTTGTGGCTGTGGGCGGCGGATGCGTCGGCTGCCGTGCAGTCGATCCGCGCCTGGAATCTGCTGCTGGAGCATCCCAACCCGGCAGTGGTGCAGTTGTTGCGGCTCTCCCTTGATCTGACGGTGCCTGAATATGGCCCCTACCAGCTGGTCTCCAGCCCGCCGATGGAACAGGGGCGGACGGTGAAAGAGCTGCACAGCGGCGAGCTGGTTCAGGTCGGGGTGTTTGCCCCCGATGAGGAGCGGGAAAGGGATCTGCTGGCGGTACACATTCCATTGGCCAAGGGGCTGCTCGGCTGGCGGGTTTGCCTGATCCGGCAGGGGGATGAGGGGCGCTTTGCCGCGATCCACTCGCTAGCCGACTGGCGCCGCTCCGGGCTCATCATCGGCCAGCACAGATCCTGGCCCGACACCCAGCTGCTGAGGGCCAACGGCCTCAATGTAATGGCTGGCAATCTCTACGAAGCGCTGTTCAACATGCTGCGCAAGAAGCGTTTCGACTGCTTTTTGCGCTCCGTCATCGAGGTCGAGGATGAGCTGAAACAGCACCCGGATCTGGCCATCGAGCCCCATCTGGTGTTTCGCTATCCGCTGGCGCTGCTCTTCTTTGTGTCGCCCAAATATCCGGAGCTGGCGCAGCGCATCGAGCTTGGCCTGCAGCGGGCGCGGCAAACCGGGGATTTTGATCGGATCTTCGAGGAGGGGTTTGGCAGCACCATCCGCCGTTTGCAGCTCGACCAGCGGCAGCGCCTCGAGCTGAACAACCCTGATCTGCCGTTGTCGAGTCGCAAGATGATGGCCGACCCGACGCTCATCTACCAGCCTGTCTCAACGCAGTGAGTTCTGGTTCTGTGCCGTATCCCAGAAGGCGCGGATCAGCGGCTCTTCCAGTCGCTTCTTGAGCACCCCGATCCCCACATCAAATGGCTTGAAGGCGGGCTTGAGGTCGATGATCCGCACCTTGTCGCCGAGCGGGCTGTGGTCGATCACCGCCGCCGGCACCAGCCCCACACCACAACCGAGCGCCACCATGGCGACGATCCCCTCGTTACCCGCCACTTCGGCGTAGATGTTGGGCGCTATCCCCTTGTTGCGAAACCACTGATCGCTGCGTTTGCGGGCCAGCCCCTGCTCGGAGAGGATGACCGGCAGCTGCTCCCAATCAGGTTCTCCCTGACGGAACCACTGGTTCAGCTGCGGGGCGTTGCGCGGCGCGATAAAGACCAGCGGAACCAGCTGCAGGCTGGCGAACTCCAGCTTGGCGGGCAGGGCATCGGGACGGGCAGCGATGGCGAGATCGGCCTCCTCGGCCAGGATCTTGTCCACCGCCAGCGCCGGGTCGCCGGTCTCCAGCTTGATCTCCAGCTGAGGGTAGCGGCGGCGAAAGCGCTCCAGTACCTCGGGCAGCAGAAAGTAACTGGCGGTGACCGAACAGAAGACCCGCAGCCGCCCCTGTAGCGGTTCATCGCTGCGTTTGAGCTCCTGTTTGAGCTGACGCCACTCCTGCAACAGGCCGCCACCAAACTCCCGCAGCTTCTCGCCCGCTGGCGTGAGCCGCACCGAGCGGTTGTCCCGCTCGAACAGGGCGCAGCCGGTCTCCTGCTCCAGTCGCTGGATCGCGCGACTCAGGGTGGAGGGGCTGACCGCCATGGCATCGGCGCTCTTGCCGAAGTGGAGGGAGTCGGCGAGGTGGAGAAACAGCTCGAGATTGCGAAGGTCCGATCTTTCAGCTCCTGGCGCGGCATGTGTGCCCAATATCCAGCGGTTGGCGGCTTGTTTCTGCCATCTCGCGGTACATTCAGCAGGCGATTATGAAGGGTTAACGTTTCAATTATTGCAACGTACTGTTTCGAATATATCAGTTCAGGCAATAAGTGTCCCGCGCTATAGTGGTTCAGACAACGCCGCCATCCGGCATGGAATCAATCGAACGGAGCAATCACCATGGCTAACTATTTCAACACCTTGAACCTGCGTCAGCAGTTGGCCCAACTGGGCAAGTGTCGTTTCATGCAGCGCGAAGAGTTCGCGGACGGCTGCAACGTGCTGAAGGGCAAGAAGGTGGTGATTGTGGGCTGTGGTGCCCAGGGTCTGAACCAGGGTCTGAACATGCGCGACTCCGGGCTGGATATCTCCTACGCCCTGCGCAAGGCCGCCATCGCCGAGAAGCGCGCCTCTTGGCAGAAGGCTACCGACAACGGCTTCGCGGTCGGTACCTATGAAGAGCTGATCCCGACCGCCGATCTGGTGCTGAACCTGACCCCGGACAAACAGCACTCCGACGTCGTGAAAACCGTGATGCCGCTGATGAAGCAGGGCGCCGCATTGGGCTACTCCCACGGCTTCAACGTGGTGGAAGAGGGTCAGCAGATCCGCTCCGACATCACGGTCGTGATGGTGGCGCCCAAGTGCCCGGGTACCGAAGTGCGTGAAGAGTACAAGCGTGGCTTTGGTGTACCGACCCTGATCGCCGTTCACCCGGAAAATGACCCGAAAGGCGAAGGCATGGCCATCGCCAAGGCATGGGCCTCTGCCACCGGTGGCGACCGTGCCGGGGTGCTGGAATCCTCCTTCGTAGCGGAAGTGAAATCTGACCTGATGGGCGAGCAGACCATCCTCTGCGGCATGCTGCAGGCCGGTTCTCTGCTCTGCTACGACAAGCTGGTTGCCGAAGGGACAGACCCGGCCTACGCCGGCAAGCTGATCCAGTTCGGCTGGGAGACCATCACCGAAGCCCTGAAACAGGGTGGCATCAGCCTGATGATGGACCGCCTCTCCAACCCGGCCAAACTGCGCGCCTTCGAGCTCTCCGAGCAGCTCAAGACCCTGATGCGCCCGCTGTTCGAGAAGCACATGGACGACATCATCGCCGGTGAATTCTCCCGCGGCATGATGGCCGACTGGGCCGAAGATGACGTCAAACTGTTTACCTGGCGCGAAGAGACCGGCAAGTCTGCCTTCGAAAACGCCCCGGCGTTCGCAGGCAAGATTGCCGAGCAGGAGTACTTCGACAATGGCGTGGTGATGGTGGCCATGGTCAAGGCGGGTGTCGAGCTTGCGTTCGAGACCATGGTGGCTTCCGGTATCTACGAGGAGTCCGCCTACTACGAATCCCTGCACGAGTTGCCGCTGATCGCCAACACAGTTGCTCGCAAGCGTCTGTACGAGATGAACGTGGTCATCTCCGATACCGCCGAGTACGGTAACTACCTGTTCGCCAACGCCGCCGTGCCGTTGCTGCGCGAGCACTTCATGCCGACTCTGAAAGCGGGTGATCTGGGTGCCAGCAAGGCGGAAGGGCAGAGCGTCGACAACCTGGCGCTGCTGGCGGCCAACGAGGCGACCCGCAACCACCCGATCGAGAAGATCGGCCAGGTACTGCGTGGCTACATGAAAGACATGAAACGTATCGCCGTTGGCGGTTAAGCCGGCACCGGACTGGATGATGAAGGGGCGGGGATGACGATCCCCGTCGCCGGTCGGACTGGACACCCGACCGGCCAGCCAGAAAAACCAGCCTGACAGTCATAAAAGATAGTCATAAAAAAGCCCCGCTCATCGAGCGGGGCTTTTGCATTCAGAAAGGCCGGATAAATCAGGCTTTCCACGCTTTCCAGGTGTTGATCAGACCGTTGGTGGAGCAGTCGTGGCTGGTGACAGCCTCGTTGTTGCCCAGCTCCGGCAGGATCTTGTTGGCCAGCTGTTTGCCCAGCTCCACGCCCCACTGGTCGAAGGAGAAGATGTTCCAGATTGCGCCCTGTACGAAGATCTTGTGCTCGTACATGGCGATCAGGGCACCCAGGGTTTTCGGGGTCAGGCTCTTGAACAGGATGGAGTTGGTCGGGCGGTTGCCTTCGAACACCTTGAACGGCACCAGATCCTTGACCTGCTCCAGGGTTTTGCCAGCAGCCAGGAACTCGGCTTCGACCTCTTCCTTGCTCTTGCCGAAGGCCAGCGCCTCGGTCTGGGCGAAGAAGTTGGCCAGCAGTTTCGGGTGGTGGTCACCGATCGGGTTGTGGCTGATGGCCGGCGCCAGGAAGTCACAGGGGATCAGCTTGGTGCCCTGATGGATCAGCTGGTAGAAAGCGTGCTGGCCGTTGGTGCCCGGCTCACCCCAGATGATGGGGCCAGTCTGGTAGTCAACCGGCTTGCCGTTGCGATCCACGTACTTGCCGTTGGACTCCATGTTGCCCTGCTGGAAGTAGGCAGGGAAGCGGTGCATGTACTGGTCGTACGGCAGAATGGCTTCGGACTCGGCACCGTAGAAGTTGTTGTACCACAGGCCAATCAGGGCCAGCAGCACCGGCACGTTCTGCTCATAGGAGGCAGTGGCGAAGTGCATGTCCATCTCGAAAGCGCCTTGCAGCAGGGCTTCGAAGTTCTCGAAACCGACAGACAGGGCGATGGGCATGCCGATGGCAGACCAGGAGGAGTAGCGACCGCCAACCCAGTCCCAGAACTCGAACATGTTGTTGGTATCGATACCGAACTCGGCCACGGCCTTGCCGTTGGTGGAGAGGGCGGCGAAGTGCTTGGCAACGTGGGCCTTGTCACCGGCGATGTTGATGAACCAGTCGCGGGCGGTCAGGGCGTTGGTCATGGTCTCCTGGGTGGTGAAGGTCTTGGAGGCCACCAGGAACAGGGTGGTTTCCGGATCGATCTTCTTCAGGGTCTCGGCGATGTGGGTGCCATCGACGTTGGAGACGAAGTGCATCTGCAGGTGGTTTTTGTAGGGACGCAGTGCCTCGGTGATCATTACCGGGCCGAGATCGGAGCCACCGATACCGATGTTGACCACGTGCTGGATCGCCTTGCCGGTGTAGCCTTTCCACTCGCCGGAGATGATCTTCTCGCAGAAGCCCTTCATCTTGGCCAGTACGGCGTTCACTTCCGGCATCACGTCCTTACCGTCGCACTCGATGGGGCGGTCGGAGCGGTTGCGCAGTGCCACGTGCAGTACGGAGCGCCCTTCGGTCATGTTGATCTTGTCGCCATTGAACATGGCATCGATCGCGCTGCGAAGATCGGTCTCTTTGGCCAGATCAACCAGCAACTTGAGGGTTTCTTCGGTGATCAGGTTCTTCGAGTAATCAACCAGGATGTCGCCGCCGAAGGTAAGGGAAAACTTGTCAAAGCGCTTCGGGTCCTGCGCGAACAGATCCTTGAGTCGGGTCTCTTTGTTTGCTGCAAAGTGGGCTTCCAGTGCCTGCCAGGCCTGGGTTTGGGTTGGATTGATATTTTTCATAGGATTCCTGAAATGCCAAGTTGTGTTTGAACCTTGCAGGCAAGGTCCCGCCAAACCTTATTATCCGAGCATTATAGCGAGCCGGCCGGGCGGCCCGTGTAACAGAGTTTTACCGATTGTCTTTTACCGCAATGGGGCAACCGTCGGGAGTATACAACCAGAACATCGGGATTATGAGTCACGAAAGCAAGGGGGATCTTGCGCTCGCTCATGATTGGGGCTGGCCCGCAGTTCTGAAATTGTTTTCATTCCGCCGGCCTGATTATGCAGCGGATGGCGCGCCAGAAATGACAATGCCAGCCCGAAGGCTGGCATTGTGGGTTGTTGCAGTAGCGCGATCACGCCTGCGGTTTTTGCATGTGCATCACCATCTGCGGGAAGGGAATTTCGATCCCTTCGGCATCAAAGGTGAGTTTCACCTTCTCGTGGAAGTCGAACCAGACACCCCAGTAGTCGCCGGTCTTGACCCACGGGCGCACTACGATATTGACCGAGGAGTCGGCCAGCGCGGCAACGGCGATGGTAGCGGCCGGATCTTTCAGGATGCGCGGCTCTTCGTTCACCAGACGCTCGAGGATCTGCTTGGCCTTGCGCAGGTCGGAGCCGTAGCCGATACCGAAGGTCATGTCGACGCGACGAGTATCCATGCGCGAGTAGTTGACGATGGTGCCGTTGAGAATGGCAGAGTTCGGTACCACCACCATCTTGTTGTCACCGGAGGTGAGGGTGGTGGTGAACAGCTGAACGGATTGCACCACGCCAGACGTGCCTGCCACTTCGATAAACTCGCCCGCCTTGATGGGGCGGAAGATGATCAGCAGGAAGCCGGCGGCGAAGTTGGAGAGCGAGCCTTGCAGCGCAAAGCCGATGGCCAGACCGGCGGCACCGATAATGGCGACGAAGGATGCGGTCTGCACCCCGACCCGGCCCAGCGCGGCGATCACCACGAACACCAGAATGGCGTATTTGAGGATGCTGCCGACAAACTCGGTTATGGTGGTATCGAGCTTGCGGCCCTTCATCATCTTGACCACGCCACCGCTGAGCAGATTGGCGGCGATATAGCCGACCAGCAGGGTGAGCAGGGCGGCCGCGATGTTGACGGCATACTCGATCAGCAGGCCCTGGTTATTGACCAGCCAGGTCTGCGCTTCGGTAATGATTTCGGGTTCCATAGAATGTCCTTTCGGGTGCTAAAGGTTTATGGCGCATGAATCTAACATCGCAGCGCGACAGTCCGGGTCGCATCTGGTGCTTATTTTACTGCCATAAAAAGCTGCCACAAAAAAGAAGGGAGGCCAAGGCCTCCCTTCTTCATGCTCGGTGAAAAGCGCTGTCGCTCAGCTCTGCAGGAGCTGGCTGCGGATAAACTGCCACTGATCCTCGAAGCCGGCGGTGGGCTTGAGCTTGAACTCGGAACGGACAAACTGGCTGATGCGGCCCTCGGTATAGGCCAGCAGCAGATTGGCCAGCATGGTTTCGTCGAGCTGGAAGCCCTGCCCCTCGCGCAGCCGCTTCTCGCGCAGTACCTGCTTGATCTGGGTCTCCAGCTTGTCAAACAGGATGCTGATGCGATCCCGCAACCGGTCGTGCTCGCCCAACAGGGCATCGCCATTGAGGATGCGGGTGATGCCGGGATTGCGCTCGGCGAACACCAGCAGCAGCTGCAGGATGTGGTGGCAGCGCGCCATGGTGTCTTTCTCTTCCGCCATGATCAGATTGACCCGTGACAGCAGGGAATCCTCGATAAAGTCGATCAGCCCCTCGAACATCCGCGCCTTGCTTGGAAAGTGTCGATAGAGGGCTGCTTCAGAGACGCCGACCTCGGCCGCCAGACGGGCCGTGGTGATGCGCTGGCCGGGACTGGTTTCCAGCATATGGGCGAGCGCCTGCAGGATCTGATCGCGCCGACTCTGTTTCTGATTACTGCTTGCCATGGATTCCCCTAAAAAAACAATGGCTTGATTCTGTTATTAGGCACCGCCCATCAGGCTGATGTGGTCTGTTATTGGCGACCAGAAGAACCAAAACCGCCTTCACCCCGTTCGCTCTGGTTGAACTCATCGACCAATTGGAAGCTGGCCTGAACTACCGGCATGATCACCAGCTGGGCGATGCGCTCGCCAGGTTGCATGGTGAACTCATCCTTGCCGCGGTTCCAGACCGAGACCATCAGCTGACCCTGATAGTCGGAATCGATGAGACCGACCAGGTTGCCCAGCACGATGCCGTGCTTATGGCCGAGACCGGAGCGGGGCAGAATGGTGGCACACAGACCCGGATCCTGGATGTGGATAGCCAGACCGGTCGGTACCAGAGTGGTATCGCCCGGAGCCAGAGTCAGCGGTGCATCCAGCAGAGCGCGCAGGTCCATGCCGGCAGAGCCGGGAGTGGCATAGGCGGGCAGCGGGTACTCGGTACCGATACGGGCATCCAGAATCTTCAGTGCAATTTGTGTTGTCATGAATCGCTTTTTCAGTTGGATCTTGTATTGGCGCCCCTCTTGGCAAGGCGGGGCGCCGTGAGTCTTGTTCTTTCGGGACGCTTAGCGCCGATAGTGACACGCAATCAGGGCAACCAGATGACGGGCCAGCGTCAGCTTGTCGGCCAGCGGCAGCGGCGCCTGGCCCCCTTGCCAGAACACGGTCAGGGCGTTGTCATCGGCGTTGAAGCCTTG
Organism: Aeromonas jandaei; assembly: GCF_037890695.1. Lineage (NCBI taxonomy): Bacteria > Pseudomonadati > Pseudomonadota > Gammaproteobacteria > Aeromonadales > Aeromonadaceae > Aeromonas > Aeromonas jandaei. The sequence goes on from NZ_CP149571.1 coordinate 1,154,952, forward strand.
CCCCTCGCGGGATACATCGTTGGCGGCGATCATGTCCAACCGCTTTCGCTGCAATTTATCGAGGGCGTATTGTTCCACATCCACGGTTTCGGCGGCAAATCCGACAGTGAAGGGTTTGTCTGAAAGGGCGCCGACGGCCGCGATGATGTCGGGGTTTTTCACCAGCTTCACCACCATCTGGTCGTTGTCACCGCTCTTCTTGATCTTCTGGCTGGCGACCTGCTCGGGGCGGTAGTCGGCCACCGCGGCGCAGCCGATGAAGAGGTCGCATTCACCCACCCGGCTCATCACCGCCTGATGCATCTGTTCGGCGCTCTCGACATCGACGCGGGTGACCCCTGCCGGCGTGGCCAGAGCAACCGGGCCGCTCACCAGCGTCACCTCGGCGCCCGCTTCACGAGCGGCGCGGGCGATGGCATAGCCCATCTTGCCGGAGCTGTGGTTGCTGATGTAGCGCACCGGATCGAGCGCCTCGCGGGTTGGGCCGGCGGTCAGCAGTAGCTTGACGCCCGCCAGCAAGGGCTCGGCGGCCAGCTGCTGGCAGCAGCGCTCCACCAGTTCGAGGGGATCCAGCATCCGGCCCGGGCCCACATCGCCACAGGCCTGGCTGCCGGAGTCCGGCCCCCACAGCAGGACACCGCGGCTGGCCAGGGTCTTGAGGTTGGCCTGGGTGGCTGCGTTGAGGTACATCTGCTGGTTCATGGCGGGCGCCAGGGCGACCGGTGCCGGAGTGGCCAGACAGAGGGTGGTGAGCAGTTCGTCGGCCATGCCGGCCGCCATACGGGCCATCAGGTTGGCGCTGGCGGGGGCGATCAATACCAGATCGGCCCACTTGGCCAGCTCGATATGGCCCATGCCCGCTTCGGCAGCCGGATCCAGCAGGCTGTCCGCCACCGGATGGCCGGAGACCGCCTGCAGGGTCAGCGGCGTGATGAACTCCTTGGCGGAGCGGGTCATCACCACCCGCACCTCGGCACCCTGATCTTTCAGACGGCGTACCAGCTCGGCACTCTTGTAGGCGGCGATCCCGCCGCTGACACCCAACAGGATGCGTTTATCGGCCAATCTCATCTGCTGTTTCTCTATCCGGCTCACTTTGACTGGTCGGCTAAGATACCACAGGCAGGGGATGACGACAGGGGTTGGCATCAAGGGGTTGTGGCGGGGAACACGCAAATATTTGCTATGTTTTTCCTCAACAGGGAGAGAGGAGAGACAAATGAGCATCAAGGAGTGGCCGGAAGATGAACGCCCCAGAGAGAAGTTGCTGCGACAGGGGCCGACGGTGCTCAGTGATGCCGAGCTGCTAGCCATCTTCCTGCGCACCGGCGTCAATGGCCTGAGTGCGGTCGATCTCTCCCGTAACCTGTTGAATCAGTTCGGATCGCTGCGCAATCTGCTGGGCGCGGATCAACGCGCTTTCTGCGAGGCACACGGCCTCGGCCCGGCCAAATATGCCCAGTTGCAGGCGGTGCTGGAGATGGCCAAACGCCATCTGGCGCAGCAGTTGCAGCGGGGTGACGCGCTCACCTCGCCCCAGCTGACCCGCGACTATCTGCAGGCCCAGCTGCGGGATCGGCCGCGCGAAGTGTTTGCCTTGCTGTTGCTCGACAATCAGCACAGAGTCATTCAATTTGTTGAGCTTTTTTACGGCACAATCGATTCGGCGAGCGTCTGGCCAAGAGAAATCGTGCAGATCGCGCTCAAACATAATGCAGCCGCGGTGATTCTGGCGCATAATCACCCGTCCGGCGTCGCCGAGCCCAGTAGGGCCGACCGCCAGATCACGGATCGGATCACGGCCGCTTTGGCCCTGATCGATATCAGAGTGCTGGATCACTTGGTGATCGGTGATGGCATCACGGTTTCTTTTGCCGAGCGCGGTTGGCTATAACTGTGCTCTGGCACCGTATTAGTTGATCTTTGATCACGGATGCTGTATAAAATGCCGCCTTCTGTTTGCCCCGCAATCGAAGGCCAGCGGGGCAGATATTTGCTCGAGCAATGAAGTAAGATTTGGAGAGACTGACATGTCTAGAGTATGCCAAGTAACCGGCAAGCGCCCGGCAGTTGGTAACAACCGTTCGCACGCTAACAACGCTACCAAGCGTCGTTTCCTGCCGAACCTGCACACTCACCGTTTCTGGGTTGAGAGTGAAAAACGCTTCGTAAGCCTGCGCGTATCCGCAAAAGGCATGCGTATCATCGACAAGCGTGGCGTTGAAGTGGTTCTGGCTGAACTGCGCGCCAGCGGTGTTAAGGTATAAGGAATTAGATCATGGCTAAAGGTATTCGCGAGAAAATTCGCCTGAACTCCAGCGCCGGTACTGGTCACTTCTATACCACTACCAAAAACAAGCGCACCATGCCCGAAAAAATGGAAATCAAAAAGTTTGATCCCGTTGTTCGTCAGCATGTGATCTACAAGGAAGGCAAAATCAAGTAATTACTTGATGCTGCATTCCCAAAAACCCGGCCTTGTGCCGGGTTTTTTTATGCCCCGAATTCAGTACACTGCCGGTTCAAAGGGAGGCTTGCCATGTTCAAACTGAGCCGCAAAGGCTGGAACAACGTGATCATCGTGGTGGTACTGATCGTGATCACCCTGCTGCACCGGCTGGAGCTGGCCCAGCAGGAGAACAGCGCCAAACGCGCGCGTCCGCTGTTGCCGGAGGATGCGGTAGTGCTCACCTGGCAGGGACCAAGCTGGCAGATTGAGCGGATCGGCCATGGCTGGCGCAGCGGGCCGGATCTGGGACTCGACAGCAAGCAGCTGGCGGCCCATATCGAGCGCTGGCAGGGCTGGCTGCTGCCACCCGGCGAAGCGGTACGCGGTGCCCCCGTTACCCTCAGGGTGTGGATTGCCGGGCAAAATGACCCGCAGACGATCGCCCTCTATCAGAACAGTGGCCAGTATGGTGCTCAGCTCCCCTCTGGCCTCTGGCTCTCCCTCACTGCCGAGCAGTATCGCGACCTGATGCGTCCTGCCCCCTGATTGTTCACCAGTCGACTCTGTTTGCGAGGTACCAATGCCTGAATTGCCAGAAGTAGAAGTCAGCCGGCAGGGGATCTCTCCCTGGCTTACCGGCATCAAGGTCACCCGAGTGGTGGTGCGCGATGGCCGCCTGCGCTGGCCGGTGCCCGGCGAAATTCAGGAGCTGGTGAACCTCACCATCCATCAGGTACGCCGCCGCGCCAAGTATCTGCTGCTGGAGACCGATTTCGGTACCGCCATCCTCCATCTGGGGATGTCCGGCAGCCTGCGGGTGCTGGATATCGGCACCCCGGCCGAGAAGCACGACCACGTGGATATCGAGCTGGAGAATGGCAAGCTGCTGCGGCTCAACGATCCGCGCCGTTTCGGCGCCCTGCTCTGGACCCGCGATCCGGCCGAGGCGCATGCCTTGCTGGCCAAGCTGGGGCCGGAGCCGCTCACCGATGCCTTCAATGGCGATTACCTGCGTGAGCGCGCCAAGGGGCGCAGCACAGCCATCAAGCAGTTCCTGATGGACAATCAGGTGGTGGTCGGGGTGGGCAACATCTACGCCAACGAGGCGCTCTTTGCGGCGGGGATCCACCCCAAACGGGCGGCGGGCAATATCAGTGGCGAGCGGCTGGAGAAGCTGGTGGCCGAGATCAAGCGGGTACTGGCCGAAGCCATCAGACAGGGCGGTACCACCCTCAAGGATTTCACCAGTGCCGATGGCAAGCCTGGCTATTTCGTGCAGCAGCTGCAGGTTTACGGCCGTGGCGGCCAGCCCTGTTTCCACTGTCACACCCTGCTGAGCGAAGTGAAAATAGGCCAGAGAACCACGGTATTTTGCTCCCATTGCCAGCGTTAAGAGCACTTTTTCACCGAATTTGCGGAAAGTTGTAACAGCGTATTTCCCGGTTGTTGAAGATTTGCACAGTTGTCTCTAGTATCTCGTCCGTTCAGGCGGTTTGAGAAATAAAAATGACTGTTAAATCAATAGACTGGGAACATTTATCCCGGCTGGAGCGCTATTGCGCAAAATCCATGGCCAGCTACCTCTATCCGGAGGGAAGCGAGCGCCAGACCTTCAATCGCGGCAAGTTCGTGCTGCGCAGCCTGCTTTACCGCGAGCAGCTGACCCGTGTCTTTACCCTGTTTCAGGCCGAGCCGCTCAAGGCGTTGCCGGCCCGTTATCCCGAGCTGCTTGACAAGCCGATGCGTCCCTATCGCTTCGCCAGTGCCAGTGCCCGTGAGCGGGCCGAGATGCTGGAAAACCACTATCAGTTGCAGCTGAGTTGCTATCCGGAGCTGGTCGAGCCGCTCTATCTGGCGGGCGGCATCGAGCTGGGACGTTATCCCCAGAGCGATTGCCGCATCGTGCTGCGCCATGACGGCACCTTCCGCCGCGAGGCCGAGCTGGCGCTCTCCATCATCGATAGCGAGGGGCTGCGTCTCTACAGCTGCGCCTTCTCGCTGGCTGGCAGCGCCGAGCAGCTGCATCTGGTGATCGGCTCCATGCAGGGGCCGGAACCCGGAGTGGCCAACGCGCAGGATAAGGTGCGCGAGCTGACCAAGGAGGGGCAGGGGCTACGGCCCAAATCCCTGCTGGTGCAACTGGTGCAGCAGCTGGCGCTGGCGATGGGTAGCGGCGAGGTGCTGGCGGTGCGCAAACGGGCTCACGTGTTTCAGGCCAAGCGTTACAGCAGCAAGCAGAAGGCCAACCTGCAGGCCGATTACGACGAGTTGTGGCAGGAGTTTGGCGCCCGGGATGTGGATGCCAACTTTGTCGCCCTGCAGCTGCAGCCGCGCAAGCCGCTGGAGGAGATCGCCTCCAAGAAGCGGGCCATGTACCGGCGCCGTTACGAGTGGCTCGATCAGCTGGAGCTGGCGATCCGCGAGCAGTTTGTCCGCCGCTAGGCGTGCAGTGCGTTGATGCAACAAGGGCTACCCGCGGGTAGCCCTTGTTCGTTTCTGCCAATCAGGAGGGGATTAGCGCTGCTGCTGTTTGGCGGCGATGGCCTGCGCCACCACGGGGTCGACAAACTGGCGGATGTCGCCACCGTGCAGCGCCACCTCTTTCACCAGAGTGGAGGAGATAAAGGAGTTCTCCTCGGCCGGGGTGAGGAAGACGCTCTCCAGCTCCGGCATCAGGCGGCGATTCATGTTGGCCAGCTGGAACTCGTACTCGAAGTCGGAGACGGCGCGCAGGCCGCGGATCAACACGTTGGCCTGATGCTCTTTGGCAAAATCGACCAGCAGCCCGGAGAAGCCCACCACCTTGACGTTGGGAAGCGAGCTGGTCACTTGCTGGACAAGCTGGACACGTTCCGCCAGATCGAACAGCGGGCGCTTGCTCGGGCTGTTGGCGACACCGACGATCACCTCGTCAAACAGCTTGGCGGCGCGGCCGATCAGGTCGGCATGGCCATTGGTAACGGGATCAAATGTCCCGGGATAGATCACCCTGGTAGTCATCTTTGTGGTCCTGCAACCTGGAAATTTGGTCGCATTATAAGGTCGTCGCTTGAGAATAGCAGTGCATCAGGCAAGAATACGCCATCGCGCATCAAGCCTCCCTGCATTGGTGACAGGGAGCAAAGGGATTTTTTATGAAACGTATTCTGGTCGTTCGCAATGACAAGATTGGTGACTTCATGCTGGCGTGGCCGAGCTTCGCCATGCTCAAAGGCTCCATGGAGTGTCATGTGACTGCCCTGGTTCCGGCCTACACGGCCCCGCTGGCCCGGCTCTGCCCCTGGATTGACGAGGTGATCATCGATCCGGGCGTGCGTGCCGACAAGGAGCAACAGCGGGCACTGCTGGCCCGGATCAAGGCGGCGGCGTTCGACGCGTCCATCTGCCTCTTCTCCAACTCCCGCAACGCCATGCTGGTGTGGAAGGCACACATCCCTTACCGGCTGGCACCGGCGACCAAGCTGGCGCAGGTGCTCTACAACCAGCGTCTGGTGCAGCGCCGCTCCCGCTCCCAGAAGCCGGAGTCCGAGTACAATCTGGAGCTGATCCGTCGCTTCCTGACCGATCATCAGGTCGCCGTGGTGGAGCCCAAGACTCCCTTCCTCAGTTTCGATGAGGCGAGCCTGCAGCAGGTGCGCGAGCAGCTGGCGGCCAAGCTCAAGCTCGATGCCAGCCGCCCCTGGCTGATGGTACACGCCGGCAGCGGTGGCTCGGCCAACAACCTCTCCATCGAGCAGTATGCCCGCATCATCATCAAGCTGAACCAGGCCTGCCCCGAGCTGCAGTGCGTGCTGACCGCCGGTCCGGGCGAGGAGAAGATGGCCGAACAGTTGGCGGCCGAGTTGCTGGCCCACGGCGGCAACGGCTGGATCTACCGCTCCAGCGAAGGTCTGCCGATGTTCTGTCAGGTGCTGGCCAACGCCGCCCTGTTTATCGCCGGCAGTACCGGCCCGCTCCATATCGCCGGGGCGCTCGACGTGCCGACCATCGGCTTCTTCCCGATGCGCCGCTCCGCCACCCCGCTGCGCTGGAAGCCCCTCAACAGCGAGGGGCGTCACCTCGCCTTCAGCCCGCCCGAGGACAGCGATCACCCGGAGGATATGAGCCAGCTCGATCCCAAGGCCATGGTGCCGGAGATGGCCCGCTGGGCGGCGCCCTTCTGGCGCAAGTAACCTATGCAGCAATGCAGACAGGGCCCCGCGGGGCCCTGTTCTGTATGGTGATGATCGCAGCTGACAGACCCGCAGATCGGACATTGCCCCCGACAGCCCTTTTGCGGCCCTGTCAGCACCCCGCTGGCGTGGTTCCTGCCGGTATAAGCTGAAGTTGGGTCATTTAAGCAAAACCCATAAATTCAGCTTATAGCGATCGAGCTAACCCCTGTCGCCTCCCATCATGGCCATTGCACGCCCTGCAAGGGCTCCGCCCGATCTGAAGCCATGCCATTCGCCCCTTGTTCCGCTGGAACAAGGGGCGAATTGACGAACTTGCGGTGGGGTAGGCGTTATTCCGGCTGCTGCGGTTGCTGGCGCACCCAGAGGTCGGCGTATTTGACGAAGGTGGAGTGGGCGGAGAGGATCGCCAGCAGCAACCCCTGCTTGCCATCGAGGAAGCCCGCCTTGAGCAGGTACATCTTGATGAAACAGCCGACGGCGTGCATCAGCCCCTGACTGAGGGAGCCCTTCTTGCCGCGAGCGGTGCGCTGATCGGCCCAGGCGCGGGCATAACCGGCCGATTTGACCAGATAGTGCTCCAGATCCCGATAGGTAAAGTGGTGCAGGTCGCCGTAGAGGTTGACGATCTTCATGTTGGCGCGCACCTCCACCTTCTCGTGCACCAGCGCCTCGTTGTAGCTGGTGAGCGCCTTGGGATAGAGGCGCAGCACCCGATCCGGATACCAGCCGCTGTGGCGGATAAAGCGGCCAAAGACCCAGGAGAGGCGCGGCAGCGAGTAGATGGTGTCGCTGGCCGGATTGGCCATCACGTTGGCGATGGCGGTTTTCAGCTCGGGGGTGAGCCGCTCGTCGGCATCCAGCCACAACACCCAGTCGGATTGCACGTGGGACTGGGCCAGCCGGCGCTGTTTGCCAAAGCCCGGCCACTTGGCGTTGACGAAGAAACGGGCCCCAAATTCGGCGGCGATGGCCGGGGTCTCGTCCTGACTGCCTGAGTCCAGAATGACGATCTCGTCCACCAGTCCGTCGAGGGAGGCGAGGCACTTGCGCAGGTTGTCGGCTTCATTCTTGACGATCAGAACGGCAGCCAGAGTCGGTTTTTTCACGAAATGGGGCTCTCGGTTGTTGCCCGTCTGGCGGGACATGCTCGAATTGGCGCCCATTCTAGCCTAAAAGCGTGGCCGGGGCATGACCCGGGTGGCGGCTGGTCTCCCCTGTCAGGGCGGGTAGGTAAGGATCTTCTGTTATTTATCCGACCATTCTTGGGGCATAATCTCGCCCAGTGATGATTAACCGCCGGGCCAGACCCGAGAGAAGACGCGTAATGAAAATATTGGTGATCGGCCCCTCCTGGGTCGGCGACATGGTGATGTCCCAGAGTCTCTACAAGGCGATCAAGGCCAACCATCCCGAGTGCGAGCTGCACGTGATGGCCCCCGCCTGGTGCTGCGCCCTGCTGGAGCGGATGCCGGAGGTGGACAAGGCGATCACCATGCCCCTCGGCCACGGTGACTTCAAGCTGGTGGCGCGCCGCCGCCTCGGCAAGCAGCTGGCGGCCGAGAAGTACGATCAGGCCATCGTCCAGCCCAACTCCATGAAGTCGGCGCTGATCCCCTGGTTTGCCCGTATTCCGGTGCGTACCGGCTGGAAGGGGGAGCACCGCTTCGGCCTGCTCAACGATATGCGCAGCAACAAGTCCGCCTTTCCGCTGATGGTGGAGGGCTATCTGGCGCTCGCTTATCCCAAGGAGCAGATGAAGAGCCGGGCCGATATTCCGACCATTCCCCACCCCTCTCTGCACGTCGATCTGGTCAACCAGAGCAAGGCGCTGGAGCGACTGGGGCTGGATCGCGCCCGCCCAGTGCTGGTGCTCTGCCCCGGTGCCGAGTTTGGCCCGGCCAAGCGCTGGCCGGAGGGGCACTACGCCGTGGTGGCCCAGCAGCATCTGGACGAAGGGTGGCAGGTGTGGATCTTCGGCTCCAACAAGGATGTGCCGGTGGCCAACACCATCCGGGATCGGGTCAACCTGCTGACCCGCCCCAACTGCCACGTGCTGGCGGGCAAGACCAGCCTGCACGAGGCGATCGATCTGATGGCGCTGGCCAGCCGGGTCATCTCCAACGACTCCGGCCTGATGCACATCGCCGCCGCCCTCAACCGGCCGCTGGTGGGCGTCTATGGCTCCACTTCGCCGCTCTACACCCCGCCGCTGGCGGATCGGGTCGAGATCGTCCACACCGACATCGAGTGCCGCCCCTGCTTCAAGCGCACCTGCAAGTTCGGCCATCTCAAGTGCCTGATCGACCTGGCGCCGGAGCAGGTGGTCGATGCCTGCAAGAAGCTGGAGCAGAGTCAGTAAGATGCCCTACCGTCTGCTCTACAACCTGCTGATCCATCTCGGATTGCCGCTGGCGTTGCTGGCCCTCTACAAGCCGAAGAAAGGCAAGCCCGGCTTTGGCAAGCGCTGGGCCGAGCATCTCGGGCGGCTGCCCGCCACCGGACAGGAGGCGCCGCTCTGGATCCATGCGGTGAGCGTGGGGGAGACGCTGGCCATCACGCCGCTCATTCGCGCCCTCAAGGCGGAGCGGCCCGATCTGCCGATCCTGCTCACCACCACCACCCGCACCGGCGCCGATCAGGCTGCCAGGCTGGGGGATCTGGTGATCCATCGCTACGCGCCGCTCGACTACCCCTGGGCCATTGCCGCCTTTCTTGACACCTTCAAGCCGCGCGCGCTCTGGGTGATGGAGACCGAGCTGTGGCCGAACTGGCTGGCCGCCTGCGAGGCGCGCCACCTGCCGGTGACCATCATCAATGCCCGCCTCTCCGAGCGTTCCTGCCAGCGTTATGCCCGCTTCCACGGCGCCTTCGATGCCCTGAGCCGGCCGCTGACCCATCTGCTCTGCCAGCATCAGGATGACGCCGACCGCTTCGCCCGCCTCGGCATCGATCGTTCGCGGCTGGCGGTGACCGGCTCCATCAAGTTCGACATCCAGTTTGGTGACGAGGTGCAGACCAAGGGGCGCGCTCTGCGCCAGCAGCTGGGCGCCGAGCGGCCTGTCTGGATCGCCGCCAGCACCCATCTGGGTGAGGACGAGCAGGTGCTGGCCGCCTTCGATCTGCTGCTCAAACGCCATCCCGACGCGCTGCTCATTCTGGTGCCGCGCCACCCCGAGCGGTTCGATCGGGTGGCCGAGCTGTGCGCCCCTTATGGCTGCGTGCGGCGCACTGATGGTGCTGCGGTGAGTGCGGAGGATAAGGTCTATCTCGGCGATACCATGGGCGAGCTGCCGCTGATGCTGGCGGCGGCCGATGTGGCCTTCGTCGGCGGCAGTCTGGTGAAGATCGGCGGTCACAACCTGCTGGAGCCGGCAGCGCTCGGCAAGCCCTGCCTGACCGGCCCCGCCTATTTCAACTTCAGCGATATCACCCGCCAGCTGGTGGCTCAGGGTGGCGCCGCCATCGTGGCCGATGCCGCCGAGCTGGGCGAGCGGGTGAGCCAGCTGTTTGCCGACGGCAACGCCCGCCGCGAGATGGGGGAGCAGGCCCGCGCCGTGGTGCTGCGCAATCAGGGTGCGCTGGCGCGTACTCTCTCGCACTGCCTCACCGCGCTGGAGAACGACTGAGTTTCAGCCTTTCATACATCTCAGCCATAAAAAAACGGAGCGCGATGCGCTCCGTTTTGTTTTTGGCGGTGACCGGAATTAGCGAACGATCAGCCCCAGCAGGATGCCGACCACACCGAAGTCGGAGTCGCTGAAGGTGGTGTTGGCAAAGCCGAGGTCGCCCAGCACCGGCAGCAAGAACACCGGCAGAATGGTGAGCAGCAGCAGGCCGTTGGCGAAGGCACCCAGAATGGCGCCGCGACGACCACCGGTGGCGTTGCCGAACACCCCGGCAGCAGCGCCGACGAAGAAGTGTGGTACTACGCCCGGGATGATGACGGTCAGGCCCATGGCGTAGAGCAGCGCCATTCCCACCAGGCCGGCGGCAAAGCTCGACAGGAAGCCGATCAGCACGGCGTTGGGGGCGTAGGGGAAGACGATCGGGCAGTCGAGTGCCGGCTTGGCGTTCGGTACCAGCTTGTCGGAGATCCCCTTGAAGGCCGGTACGATCTCGGCGATGACCATCCGCACACCCTGCAGGATGACGTAGACACCGGCGGCGAAGGTGATGGACTGCATCAGGGAGAACATGAACCAGTGCTTGCCCTTGGCGACGCTGGAGACAAACTCGGGGCCGGCGAAGGCGGAGGTCACCAGGAAGATGATGCCCATGGTGAAGGAGATGGCCACCGGGGTATCGCGCAGGAACAGCAGGCTCTTCGGTACCTGCACATCTTCGCAGCTGTGGGCCTTGTTGCCGAACTTGGCGCCGATCAGGGCGGAGAGCACGTAGGAGCAGGTGGAAAAGTGGCCCAGTGCCACGTCATCTGAGCCGGTGATCTGCTTCATGAAGGGGTGGGCGATGGCCGGGAAGAAGACCATGGCGACGCCGACCACCAGACTGCCCACCGCGATCAGCGGCACGCCGCTCATGCCGCCGGCAGAGAGGATCACCGCCACCATCATCGACATGAACAGGGTGTGGTGACCGGTCAGGAAGATGAATTTCCACGGGGTGAGGCGGGCGATCAGGATGTTCACCAGCATGGCGAAGAACATGATCATCGCCATCTCCTTGCCAAACGAGGTCTGGGCGATGGAGACGATGGCCTCGTTGTTGGGGACGACCCCCTTGATACCGAAGGCGTGCTGGAAGATGACGGCAAAGTCACCCAGCGAGTTGATCACCAGAGTGGCACCGGCCCCCAGAATGACGAAACCCATTATGGTCTTGACCGTGCCCTTGATGCACTCGGTCACCGGTTTCTTCTGGGCAATCAGGCCGATAAGTGCGATCAGGCCGACCAGCACGGCGGGCTCGGACAGCACGTCAAACATCAGAAAGTTGAAAAATTCCATGGTCAGCTCCTGGCAATGGAAGATGCGGCCCGCAGGCCGCATGGAGGATCCTTAGAGGGCACCCAGTTCGCGCAGGGCGGTGGCGAGCTTCTCTTTCATCGCGGCCTTGTCGACCATGTTGTCGAGGGCTACCAGACGGCCGTTGACGCCCATGGCTTGCAGCTGCTCGGCGATGTCGCGGGTGGCGACAAAGATCTCGGCGGTTTCGCTGCCGGCAGAGGCCAGATCGCGGTGATCCACCTCGGCGGTGACTGCCAGCTCTTTCAGGATGCTCTTGATGCTCATCTCCATCATCAGGCTGGTGCCCAGACCGTGACCGCATACAACCAGAATTTTCATTGTCTCTTCCTCTGTCAGGAGCGCCGTGGCGCAGATCAGTAGCGCGCCAGAATGCGCAGGATGTCGTCTTTGGTGTCGGCCGCAATGATGGCCGCCACGTCCTCTTCATTCATAAACAGCTCGGCCAGCTGGGCGATGGTCTCCACGTGGGAGTTGCTGTCGCTGGCGGCCAGGGTGATCAGCAGCTGGATCGGGTCGTTGCCCTCGGAGTCGAAGTTGACCCCCTGCTTGATGACGGTCAGCCCCAGACCCAGCCGGTTGACGCCGTCCTCGGGACGAGCGTGGGGCATCGCCAGACCGGGGCCCAGTACGTAGTAGGGGCCGAGCTCCTCATGAGAGCGAAACAGCGCCGCCACGTAAGAGGGTTCGATGGTGCCATTGGCCAGCAGGGGCGCCGTGGCCAGCTCGATGGCGTGGCGCCAGTCGCGGGCTGCGGGTTCGATGCGGATGACATCCTCGGTCAGCAGTTGAGTCAGCATGGTGGTGATCCGGCTAGTTAAGATGGCGCCAATCTATCGATCTTGCGGTGGTGAAACTGTGAGGGTGATCGCGAAAGTTAGCGCTATCAGATAGCGCTAACATGAAACTGTGATAGCGCTATCACTTCACCCATTAACGGGAGCCATCCTGCCCCTGTGGTAGGGGAAAGAGAGTAGAATCGGCCCTGAGCAAATAGTCAGTGGCGCTCTTTTGCCTTAAAGTGAGCAGCCGCAAGCCGAGGAAGGGATGGATGTCAGAAGCGAAAAAGCGCCGTAGCACGGGTCGGGTGACCCTCAACGATGTGGCCCAGCTGGCCGGAGTGGGGGCCATGACGGTCTCCCGTGCCCTGCGCACCCCCGAACTGGTCTCCGACAAGATGCGCGAGCGTATCGAAGCCGCGGTGGAAGAGCTCGGCTATATCCCCAATCGTGCCGCCGGTGCGCTGGCGTCGGGTATCTCCCAGACCATAGTGGTCATAGTGCCCAGTCTGGCGGATGCCGGTTGTGGCGAGATGATTGCGGGCCTGCAACAGGCCCTGCTCGACGAGGGTTATCAGATCATGCTGGGGGATGCCCAGCATCTGAAACAGCAGGAAGAGAGCTTGCTGACCAGCTTCTTGCAGCACAATCCGGCGGCGGTGGTGCTGTTTGGTGGCGATCCCGGCGAGACGATCCGTGCCCGCCTGAAAGCTGCCCGTTTGCCGGTGGTGGAGGTGGGTGCCATGGCCCGCAGCCCCATCGACATGAATGTGGGAGTCTCCAACTTCGATGCTGGTTATGAGTTGACCCGCCACCTGATCGAACGTGGCTATCGCAATATCGGTTTTCTCTGTGCCCGTCAGGAGCAGTGGATGCTGCAACAGCGGATGCAGGGCTGGCACAAGGCGCTGCTCGACAACTACCTCTCTCCTGATGCCATCATCAATACCTCGGAGCGCCCCAACTTCAGCACGGGGGCGACCATGCTGGGTGAATTCCTGCTGCGCTGGCCCGAGCTGGACGCACTTATCTGTGTCAACGACGAGCTGGCTGCCGGCGTGCTGTTCGAGTGCCAGCGTCGTCATTTGAATGTGCCGGGCAAACTCGCCATCGCCGGATTTGATGATCTGGATGTGGCGCGCGCCTGTTATCCGACCCTGACCTCGGTTCGGATCCCCTATCGCAAAATGGGGCAGGAGGCCGCCGGGCTGATCCTGCGCCAACTGGCCGGAGAGCTGGTAACCGGTACGGCACTGGCTCTCGATTTTCAGCTGCAAAAGCGCCAAAGCAGCTAACCGTTCCGTTTCAATCCCCATCAAAGAGGCAACCATGTTCAAGGCTCTGTTACTGGAAAACCAAGACGGCAAGACCATTCCGACCCTGACCCGACTGACCGAGAGCCAGTTGCCGGAGGGAGAGGTGCGGGTAGCGGTAAGCTACAGCTCCATCAACTACAAGGACGGGCTGGCCATCACCGGCAAGGGCAAGATTGTGCGTCAGTGGCCGCTGGTGCCCGGCATCGACTTCGCCGGTACCGTGCTCGAATCCGCCGACAGCCGCTATCAGCCGGGAGACAAGGTGGTGCTGACCGGTTGGGGCGTGGGCGAAGGGCACTGGGGCGGCATGGCCGAACAGGCGCGGGTCAAGGGCGACTGGCTGGTGCCGCTGCCCGCCGGGCTCGATGAGCGGCAGGCCATGTGCATCGGCACCGCCGGCCTTACCGCCATGCTCTGCGTGCTGGCGCTGGAAGAGGCGGGCATTACCCCGGCAAGCGGTGAGGTGCTGGTCACCGGTGCGGCAGGTGGCGTGGGCTCCGCCTCGGTCGCCCTGCTGGCGGCTCTTGGCTATCGGGTGGCGGCGCTGACCGGTCGTCCCGAAGAGCAGGGTGCCATGTTGACTGCGCTCGGTGCCAGCCGCATCGTGCCGCGCAGCGAGCTGCTGGAGCCTGCCAAACCGCTGGAGAAACAGTTGTGGGCCGGTGCCATCGATACTGTCGGCAGTCAGGTACTGGCCAAACTGCTGGCACAGATGAACTACGGCGGCGCCGTGGCAGCCTGCGGGCTGGCGGGGGGCTTCGATCTGCCGACCAGTGTGATGCCCTTTATCCTGCGCAATGTGCGGCTGCAGGGGGTCGATTCGGTGATGTGCCCGCTGGCACGTCGTCAACTGGCGTGGCAGCGACTGGCACGGGATCTGCCAGCCAGCTTCTTTGCTCAGGCGGTCACCGAGATCGGGCTGGAGCAGGTGGTCGAGGCTGCCGAGGCCATCACGCTGGGTCAAATCGCGGGGCGCACCCTGGTCAAACTTTGAACTCTGACGACTGGCGAGCCCGACATTTCCGGATAGAATTGGATTGCGGGTGAACTATCCAAGGAGAGTGAAGATGGGTGGACACAAGCCGGATTACGACTCGTCAGACGATGATTGGGAGCCGGAATCCTGGGAAGAGGAGCTGGATCAGTGGGAAGACGAAAGCTGGCAGGATGATGACCCTTTCGATGACCAGTGAACCGCAGCATTGAATGAACAGGCGGGCATTGTGCCCGCCTGATTTTTTTGCGGCGCTCACAGGGCTTGCTTGTGCCTCTTGTGGTCACCGGGTGGCTGGATAAGAATGAACTGCTCAAACGACACTCAAGGATGACTATGCGACTCACCATCATACTGCTGGCAGCCCTGCTGGGTGGCTGCGCCTCCAACAACGATCCCTGCGAGAAGGTGTGGAGTGATGTCGGGGAGGCTGATGGCAAGCTGGGGTTCACCGCCGAGCGGGTCGAGTTCCATCAGGCCCAGTGCGGCAAGAAGGTGGATAGCGAACTGTGGGAGCAGGGACGCCAGAAAGGGCTGGCCTGGTATTGTCGCCCTGAGCACCTCTATCTGGCCGGTCGCTCCGGTGGCGAGTATCGCGGCGTCTGCCCGAACGACATGCAGGCCCGCCGGCTGTTTGAACAGGGACGGCAGGGGTGGACGGATCAATAACGTCCTGACGGGGAGGCGTTACTCCTCTTTCAGCCGCAGCGGCTGGCAGAGGTAGCCTTTCTCGTTGGCGCTGCGGGCACATTTGCCGCAGACGAATTTGGGTTTGCGGATTATCTTGCGCAGCGCTTTGAGATCAGTGGGGATTTCGTGGCGGCGCCACTCACACAGGGTCTTGCTGCCCATAACGATTACCTCTACGACTCGACGGGCGTATTGTAATCAATTTTCATTTCGAATAAACGACAAACCCGCCAGCCGGGGATAATCCCTGCTGGCGGGTTTGCGAATGAAACGTTACTGGTAGAGGAATTTGGTGAAGATGAGCTCGCGCACCGCTTTCTTGCCGGTCTCTTTCACCAGCAGCTCGTTTGCCTTGGCTTCGCACTCCTTGCGCAGCTCTTCGCGGCTCACCAGTGACTTGATCTGCTCGGTGCTCTTGCTGCCCATCAGGCGGATAATGGCGTCGCGGATCAGCGGATCATGCTGCTCCAGCAGCTTGAGGTCGCCCTCGTTGGCCGCCATCAACTCTACCGTCACCCGAACGTAGCCGAGGGTTTTGCCATCGCTCAGGTAGTTGGTGATGATGTCCGGATCGAGCAGGTGGTAGTAGAAGCCGGGTTTGGGAGCGGCGGCCGCTTCTCCCTCTGCGGGCGGCTCCTCTCCTTCAGAGGCATAGACCTGAAGTGCACCGCAGCTCAGCAACAACACCAGCAGAAATTTGAATAGCTTCATATGGATGGCTCATCAGCAAGAGATACCCCATTTTTGATGCTGCCATCGGGGCCGTCAAGCACGGATGTTCTTACATTTCGCGATTGATTTACGGATAATAAACCGGATTTTAACCTGAACACGGAAATCTCTGGATGGTGAAGCTGTGAAGTCCGAGTTGACTGTTCCCCTCACGCTCTCGGGTAGCTGGCTGGCTCCGGAAAGTTGTGAATTGCCAGCCTCGCTGCGCCCCTGGTTGCTGGAGCCGGGCTCCATGACCCGGCGGTTGCGCCAGCACAACAGCCACTTCTCGGTCGAGTGGCTTGGCAATCATCAGGTCTCTCTCACTGCCGATGAGCAGTGGCTGGTGGATGCGCCCACCCCGGCCGGGATCTGCCGCGAGGTGATCCTGCACGGCGATCGGGGGCCGGCGGTTCTGGGCTGGACCCTGTTTGCCGATGTGGCGCTGGAGGGAAGCGGGCTGGCCGATCTTGGCGAGCAGCCGCTCGGGGAGCGGATATTCGGCCACGAGCCGGCGCGGCGCGATCATCTGCAAGTGGCGCGCTTCGAGATCGCCACCAACCCCCGCTGTCCGGCTGCCGTGGTCTGGGGGCGTCGCTCCCGTCTGTTTCTGGGGCCGTGGCCACTGCTGGTTCACGAGCTGTTTCTGCCTTCTCTCGTTTGTAACAAGGAGCTGGAGTGAATCTGTTGACCAAGGAGCGAGGGCTGGCCTATATGCAGTTGGCTCGCATCGACAAACCCATCGGTACCCTGCTGCTGCTGTGGCCCACCCTCTGGGCACTGTGGCTGGCGGCAGGTGGTGTCCCCAACCTCTGGAATCTCATCGTCTTTGCCGTGGGCGTTTTTCTGATGCGCTCGGCTGGTTGCGTCATCAACGACTATGCGGATCGCGACTTCGATGGCCATGTCAAACGCACCTCCGGGCGCCCGCTGCCGACCGGCAGGGTCGATCCGCGCGAGGCGCTGGCGCTCTTCTTCGTGTTGGCGCTCATTTCTTTTGCCTTGGTGCTGACCATGAACCCGCTCACCATCAGCCTGTCGTTTATCGCTCTGTTGCTGGCGGTCTGCTACCCCTTCATGAAGCGGCTCATCTCCAACCCGCAGTTTGTGCTCGGGCTGGCCTTCTCCTGGTCGATCCCCATGGCTTATGCGGCGCAGGCCAATGCTCTGCCCCTCGTTGCCTGGCTGCTCTTCCTGGCCAACCTGCTCTGGACCATCGCCTATGACACCCAGTACGCCATGGTGGATCGGGACGATGACCTCAAGCTCGGCCTCAAATCGAGCGCCATCCTGTTTGGCCGCAACGACAAGCGGATCATCGGGGCGCTGCAACTGGGCACCCTGCTGATCATGTTGGTGGTTGGTCAGCTGATGGCGCTGGGGGGCTGGTATTACTGGGGATTGCTGGGGGCTGGGGTGCTCTTCGTCTACCAGCAGCGGTTGATCCGCGAGCGCGAGCGTGAAGCCTGCTTCAAGGCGTTTCTCAACAACAACTATGTGGGGGCGCTGATCTTCATCGGCGTGGTGCTCGATTACCTGCTGGCGTGACCTGTTCCCGCGCAAACTCCGATAAAAAAGAAGGCCGCATGATGCGGCCTTCTTTGTTTGCGTTGCAGATCAGAGCTGGTTGCCCGCCTGAATGGTACGGCGGATCTTGTTGCTCAGCAGCGGCACTATGTTATCGGCCAGCGCCTGGAAGCGGCCGAGATCCGGCTTGCAGTCGGAGGAGAAGTAACCCTCCTTGCGCAGGGTGTGGATCAGGGTGCTGAACAGCTTCTGGTCGAAGAACTCGGGGGCGTTGATACCGTGCAAAGTGCCGAGGCGCTCAGCCATCATCAGGCCGTCCGCTTCCAGCTGCTCCGCCTCGATATGGGGCTGGGCCAGCACCCGGGTCAGCACGATGGCGTAACGCTGCAGGGTCTCCTGAATGCTCTCCGCCAGCAGCAGCAGGCGCATCTGGTTGGCCGGGTTGACCCAGTAGCCGCCATCGCGCGCTTCGATCAGTTGCTGGCGCTGCAGTTCGGCCAGCAGGGCATAGACCAGCTCCGGCAGCTCATCCTCTTCATAGCGCAGGAACAGCTCGGTCTTGAGCAGCGGATAGATGTCGATGCAGCGGGCCAGCAGCTCGCTGTGGGAGATCCCTTCACAACGCTCGATCAGGGCCGCAACCAGCGAAGGCATGGCGAACAGGTGGAGGATGTTGTTGCGGTAGTAGGTCAGCAGGATCGCCTGATAGCGGTCCAGACTGATGATCTGGCCCAGCTTGTCCTCACTCACCTCGAACTTGTTGAGCTCCATCGCCTGATCCAGCAGGGTGGCGGCATCTTCGGCCGGCATGGTGCTGTGCGGGCTGTAGGGCACCTGCTTGAGCAGATCCAGATAGGTGTTGAGCTGGGCCTGCAGTTCGTCGCGGGTCAGGGCGTGACGCTCGGCGGCCAGCAGTGCCAGTGCGCTCAGGGTCAGGCCATTGACCGCGGCAGCCCCGTTGATGCGAGTCATCAGCAGCTCGGCCAGTTCGTTGACGGTGCCCGCCATCCACTCCGGACGCTCCTCTTCTCCAATGTGCTGTTTCCAGTCGGGAATATGCTCGCTCAGGTAGCTGTTGAGGGTCAGCGGTTCGCCGAAGTTGACGAAGCCACGGCCATAGTTGCGCAGCTTGCGCAGGATGCCGAGCACCTGCAGGAAGCTCTCTTTCTCCTTGCGGCTGCCCTTGAGCTCGTTGTGGTAGGTGTTCACCTCCATCACGTGCTCGTAACCGAGATAGACGGGCACCAGAGTGACCGGTCTGTCCAGCCCGCGCATCATCGCCTGCAGGGTCATCGCCAGCATGCCGGTTTTGGGCGGCAGCAGGCGACCGGTACGGGAGCGGCCACCCTCGGTGAAGAACTCCACCGAGTAACCCTTGGCGAACAGCAGGTTGAGGTATTCACGAAATACCGTGCTGTAGAGCGGATTGCCCTTGAAGGTACGGCGGATGAAGAAGGCGCCGCCGTGGCGGAAAATCGGGCCCGCCGGCCAGAAGTTGAGGTTGATACCCGCCGCGATATGGGGCGGCACCATCCCCTGGTGATAGATAACGTAGGAGAGCAGCAGGTAGTCCATGTGGCTGCGGTGGCAGGGGACGTAGACGATCTCGTGCCCCTCCTGTGCCAGCTGGCGTACCTTCTCGGCGCCGTTGACGGAGAGCCCGCGGTAGAGCTTGTTCCACAGCCAGCCGAGGAAACTCTCGCCAAGGCGGATCAGCCGGTAGGAGAAGTCGGAGGCGATCTCGTCCATATAGCCGTGAGCCCGCTTCTTGGCTTTCTCGAGGCTGATCCCTTCGCGCTGGGCCTCCTCTTCAATCGCCTGCTGGATCACTTCGGAGTCGAGCAGCTGTTTGAACAGCAGGTGGCGGTTCGGCAGTTTCGGGCCGGTGGCTGCGAGTTGCTGGCGGCTGAAGTGGGTGCGAGCCACCCGCGCCAGTTTGTGGGCGATCCCTTCGTCAGTGCCGTGCTTGTCGGCCATATAGCGCAGGGAGAGCGGCGGCGAGAAGCGCACCAGATTCTCGCGACCCTTGAGGATCACGATGAGCGCCTTCTTCAGCCGGTTCGGCGCCAGACTGCTGATGATGTTCCAGCCGGATGCCTCTTCGCCTTCCCGACCCGGGGCGCGGCCCCAGAACAGGGTGACGGGCACCACCTGGATATCCAGCTCGGGATCCTGCTTGTGCAGATCCAGCAGCTGGTGGAACTCCTGCAGGAAGGGGAGAGGTTTGCTGCGTTTGCCAAACAGGGGAGGCGGACGATCCAGACAGACATAGCGCGGCAGCAGCTGGCTGTTAAGCTCCAGCGGCGTGAAGGGGCCGGGCAGACCGAGATCCTCACAGCATTGCTGCAGGGTCATCAGGTCAGTGATCGAACTGGTCTTCAGGGCGTAGACGATGGGTCTGGCCGGATCCAGATTGAGTTCTGTGATGGGATTTTCCGGCAGGCTCTTGTGATTGACCAAGCCGCTGACCGGCCATTGCAAGATGGCTCTGGAAATCTTCTGTCCTAGGGACATGTGTGTCTGCTCTCCAAAAAAATGCGGCGTGAGCATAGCAAATCGGCGGCCCCTTGTCGCCGAGAGGTACGATGAGTCAGCTGCGCAGGATCAAAACAGCGATAAATGAGCGGTTTGTCGCGACAAATGTCAGCTCTGCCTTGCCTTGGTCACTGCACTGTATATACTGCCAGTGTGCTGTATAAAAAGACAGGTGCCCATTCTATGAAACCCCTTACTCCCCGCCAGGCCGAAGTGCTGGAGTTGATCAAGGCGAATATGAGCGAAACCGGCATGCCGCCGACTCGCGCCGAGATTGCCCAGAAGCTTGGTTTCAAGTCGGCCAATGCGGCCGAAGAACATCTGAAGGCCCTGGCCAAAAAAGGGGTCATCGAGATCATGCCGGGCACGTCCCGCGGCATCCGCCTGCTGCTTGAAGAGGAGGAAGAGGTGCTGGAAGAGAGCGGCCTGCCCCTGATTGGCAAGGTGGCTGCCGGCGAACCTATCCTGGCGCAGGAGCATATCGAGAGCCACTATCAGGTGGATCCTGCCCTGTTCCATCCGCGGGCAGATTTTCTGCTGCGGGTGCAGGGGATGAGCATGAAGAACATCGGCATTCTGGATGGCGACCTGCTGGCTGTGCACAAGACTCAGGAGGTGCGCAATGGTCAGGTGGTGGTGGCTCGTCTCGATGAGGATGTCACCGTCAAGCGCTTCCAGCGCAAGGGTAGCCAGGTGTGGCTGCTGCCGGAAAACGAAGAGCTCTCCCCCATCGAGGTGGATCTCTCCAGCCAGCACCTCACTATCGAAGGTCTGGCCGTCGGCGTGATCCGCAACGCCGACTGGATGTAATTTCCCCTTTGCTATGAGACGGCCTCCTGCGGGAGGCCGTTTTGTTTTGCGCCTTTCCTGTTGGCCTGGCCGCTAGCCCATTGCTGCGAGACTCGATAGGCGTTCGACGAAGGGAGTGGCTGCCAATCATTCATTTCGGATATATGCTCAAATCAGGGTCTCGCCAATAAAGAGACTTCTTGCCATGCGTTGCCGGCCTGTGGCGGGTAATAGGGGCAAATTCAGAACAAGCGTGGGCAATGCACCTTCACGGGATATGAAGGGAGAGGGGGCACCCCTGCCATGGGGCGTCACTCGTGGTATGGCAAGTCGCCGTGCTGCCGGCAGAGTCGGGCAGGCGAAACAGCATAACTTGTCGGTCAGGGAGGACTGGTTATGGCATCGAGATCTCCATGGGATACAGGGGTGAGGGAACTGGCACCGGTATCCTCCATCACCCGTTTTTTCAGAGGCAGCCGGTTGACCTGGTTTTACGGGCTCTGGCTGCACCACAAGGGCTCGCACTGGACGCTCTGGCTGGGTTGCCCGAAAGAGAAGGTGGTACAGTTGGTGCTGCTATTCAAGCGGAGCCATGGTGTTGCCAAGTCGCAGGAAAACTGGTTGGCGCCCGTGATCCCCATCAGTGCCAGAGCGCTCGGCAAAATGCTGCAGCAGAGGCGCATTAACCGCCCGTGAAGGGGATGGATGGCGGCAGAGACCCACAAAACCGGCTCGCTTAAAGAGCCGGTTTTTGTTTTTGTGGTTGCTGCTTAATTGAACCAAACGGTCTGTTCCTGACAGAGCCGTGTACAAGGAGTCTCCAGTTCATGCCCTGCTGGGGTACAATCCCCCACCTGTCTGGCTATCGATGCTGTGTGTACTGAACCGAAAGGGTCTCTTGTTATGATGAAGCTTCGCTATCCTCTGTTGTTTCTGCTGCTGACAGGCTGCCTGATCCTTGCCTTCTATCTCACCCAGCCAAAACGACCGGAGCATGCTGACTACTATCCGGTCGGGCGGGACATCAACAACTTCCAGCTGATCGATGCCGACAACAAGCCATTCACCCCGGCCAACTTGCTGGGACACTGGACCTTTCTCTTCGTCGGTTACACCTATTGTCCCGATATCTGCCCCACCACGCTGGCGGATATCCGCTCCGTCTACGATCAGTTGAAGAAGCTGGCACCGACCACTCAGGTGGTCTTTGTTTCGGCGGATCCCCAGCGCGATGATCCTGCCCGTCTCAAAACCTATACCGCCTTCTTCAACCCCGAGTTCAAGGCGGCGACGGCGCCACACGACAAGCTGTTCCCGTTTGTGCGCAATCTGGGGCTGGTCTACTCCATCGCCAAGGAGGGGGAGAAGGATTACCTGATCGATCACTCCGCCTCCATCGTCCTCATCAACCCCAAGGGCAAGTTGCAGGGGGTATTCCGGCCCAAGGTGGAGCGCGGCCAGGTACCGCTGGTGCAGATGGATAGCATGCTCTCCGACTTCTCCCGCATCCTGAAGCTGACAGGTCACTGAGAGTGACGCACTCTGTTGCCCACTGGTGGCGAGATCCCTCTCGCCACCGCGCCGTCTTTGCCCTCGCCCTGCCGATGGTCTTCTCCAATATCACCACCCCCCTGCTGGGGCTGGTGGATACCTGGGTGATCGGTCATCTCGGGCAGGCCTGGTTTCTCGGGGGCGTCTCGGTCGGGGCGACCCTCATCAATCTCATCTTCTGGCTGCTCGGCTTCCTGAGGATGTCGACCACCGGACTGACGGCGCAGGCGCACGGTGCTGCTGACGGGCGGGCCCAGCTCGATACCCTGCTGCGCGGGTTGGGGCTGGCCGTTGCCCTCGGGCTGGCTCTGCTTCTGCTGCTGTTTCCCCTGCTGCCACGGCTGATTGCCCTGAGCGGCGGCTCGCCCGAGGTTCAGCTCTATGCTGGCCAGTACGTGGCGGTGCGGATCTGGAGCGCTCCGGCGGCGCTCTGCAATCTGGTGATCATGGGTTGGCTGCTGGGGATGCAGGATGCCCGCAGTCCCATGGCGATGCTGATCCTCACCAATCTGGTCAACATGGCGCTCGATGCCCTGTTTGTGCTGGGGCTCGGCTGGCAGGTGCGCGGCGTGGCGGCGGCCTCGGTGCTGGCCGATTACTGCGCGCTGGGGGTCGGCATCTGGCTGGTATCTCGTCAGCTGCGGCAATTGGCGCCGACGGTGTGGCAGGATGGCTGGCAGCGCTGGCGCCAGCTTGCTCCCATGGTGCGGCTGCTTGGCCTCAACCGCGATATCTTCCTGCGCTCCTTATCCCTGCAGCTCTGCTTTGCCTTTATGACTCTGCAAGGTGCCCGGCTGGGCGATGTGGCGGTGGCTGCGAATGCGGTGCTGCTCAACTTCCTGATGCTCATCTCCTACGGGCTCGATGGCTTCGCCTATGCCGTCGAGGCCATGGTCGGGCGGGCCATCGGCTTGCGGGATCGGCACCGGCTGCGGGAGGCCATCCTGCTCAATCTGGGCTGGGCGGCCCTCATCGCCAGCGGTTTTACCCTGATATTTGCCCTCTTCGGTAGCCACCTTATCGGCTATATCACCGATATTCCGGCGGTCGTGGCGGAGGCAACCCGCCACCTGCCCTGGCTGGTGGTGATGCCCTTGCTGGCGGTCTGGTGTTTCCTGCTGGATGGTGTATTCATCGGGGCGACCCGGGCGAAAGAGATGCGCAACAGCATGCTGCTGGCGGCATTTGGCGGTTTCTTCCCGATCTGGTGGCTCTGTCAGTCGTGGGGTGTTGCGGCACTGTGGGCTGCGATGGCGACGCTGATGGTGGGGCGTGGCTTGTCACTGGGGGTCACCTGTTGGCGACTGGAGCGAAGCGGGCGCCTGCTGGACGCCCGCCACTGATCATCGGTGGCGCTTACATGGCGCCGGGATAACCGAGCTGGCGCCAGCTCTCGTAGACAAAGACCGAGACCGCGTTGGAGAGATTCATGCTGCGGCTCTGGGGCAGCATGGGGATGCGTACCCGCTGCTCGAATGGCAGACTCTCGATGATCTCGATGGGCAGGCCGCGGCTCTCCGGGCCGAACAGCAGGGCGTCGCCGAGAGCAAACTGCACGGCCGAGTGCGCGGTGCGTCCCTTGGTGGTGCAGGCAAATACCCGCTTGGGCGCCACTTCTGCCAGAAAGGCCTCATAGCTCGGCCAGCGCTTCACCTCGGCAAACTCGTGATAGTCGAGTCCCGCCCGCTTCACCCGCTTGTCATCCCACTCAAATCCCAGCGGCTCGATCAGATGGAGCCGGTATCCGGTATTGGCACAAAGCCGGATGATATTGCCGGTATTGGGCGGAATTTCGGGCTGGTAGAGGACGATATCGAGCATGACGAGCTCCTGCAAAGAGATGTAAAGGCAAGAAGGGGCGCCAGCATACCCAGCGCCCGTGCCGATGAAAAGGGTCAGGCGACCGGTAGTTTGATGGTGACGGTGAGGCCGGTCGGGTGGTTGTTGCTGGCGGCAATGGTGCCGCCATGGCGCTGGATCGCCTCCGCCGCGATAGCCAGCCCCAGCCCGGTTCCGCCGGTCTTGGCATTGCGGGCATCATCGACCCGGAAGAAGGGCTGGAACAGCAGCGGCTGCTGCTCGTCAGGTACGCCGGGCCCGTCATCCCGAATAGTCATCACCCACTCCTTGCCATCCCGATACCACTCCACCTTGATAAACTCGCGGGCATATTTGAGGGCGTTGCGCAGCGGGTTCTCGATGGCTCGCGAGAGCAGCTCCGGCCACATCTGGATCGACTCGGTCGGCAGTTGCGGCAGCCTGAGCTGTTTGCCGCTCTGGTTCGCCTCAAACATGGCATCTTCGAGCATGGGTTCCAGCAGATCGGCCAGCGGCTGCACGACGGGGGCCTCCACATGCTGCTGTACCCGCGACAGGTCGAGCAGGTCCCCGATCAGCTTGTCCAGGCGGCCTATCTCCGATTCGATCCGGGCCAGCTCGGCGCTGTCGCCCTGCTTGCGGCGGATCAGCGCCTGCGCCAGCTGCATCCGGGTTAAGGGGCTGCGCAGCTCGTGAGAGATGTCTGAGAGCAGCTGTTTCTGCTTCTGGATCATGCTCTTAAGCGTTTCCACCATGCGGCTGACATGGTCGGCCAGCTGGCCGATCTCGTCGCGGCGGCCAAGGTTGGGGATCTGCACCTCAAGGTTGCCGGCCGCCAGCTGGGAGACCGATTTCTGCAACTGCAGGATCGGGCGGGTCAACCGCCAGGCGAGCAGCAGACAGAGCGGCGTGCTAATCAGCATGGCTACCCCGAGAATGCGGATCGGGTGATCCAGCACCTGAATGAACAGGAACAGGTAGGGGTTTTCGGCATTGAGCCCGAAATAGACGTGGTAGCTGTGGCCGTGATGCTGCATCAGAAAGGGGCCGGCGATCGCTTTGCGGTGCTCGTTGCGCAGCATGGGCTTGCCTGGGTCATCGGCATCCACCATGAAGCGCACCACGAACTTGCGTGGATGGGTGGTGGACTGGATCTGCCCCTTCTCGTCGCGGATATAGACGTTGTCCACCGGCAGCATGGCGATCTTGTCCATCGCCTTGGCCAGATCGAAATCCTGATCCGGGTCGGCGGCATTGAGCAGCGCCTGCACATTGTTCTGCATCCGTGCCACCTCGTGAGTGGGCAGCGGGATCTGGTTGCGGGGATCGAGCGTCGGCAGGCTGATGACTGCCGCGAGGATCACCAGCAACATAAACCAGAACCAGAGGAAGATGTGGGTCGAGATCCCGTTGAGGGAGGTGCCCCCCTTTATTCTTGCTCTAGCCACAGATAGCCGCGCCCCCGTACGGTTTTGAAGCGGGGCTGGCCATCGACGCGCTCCGGCAGCTTCTTGCGCAGGTTGCTCAGGTGCATGTCGATGGCGCGATCGAAGGGCTCCAGCTTCTTGCCGAGCACCTGCTCGGAGAGGTGACTCTTGCTGACGATCTGGCCGGGATTGCGCAGCAGGCACTCAAGCAGGCCGAACTCGGTAGCGGTCAGCTCCAGCAGCTGCTCGCCGCAGCGTGCCTGCTGCAGGCCGGGTTGCAGCACTATGTCCATAAAGCTGACTTCGTCGGAGGAGTTGCCGCGCTGGGGCGGGGCGCTCTGGGTACGGCGCAGGATGGCACGCACCCGGGCCAGCAGCTCCCGATCATCGAACGGCTTGGCCAGATAGTCGTCGGCCCCCGCCTCAAGACCGTTGACCCGATCCTGGCTGTCGCCACGGGCGGTCAGCATCAGTACCGGTGTTTCATGGGTCTTGCGCAGCTTGGCCAGCATGGCGAAGCCGTTGAGTTTGGGCATCATCACATCGAGCAGTACCAGATTGAAGCTCTGCTCTGCCAGTCGTTGCAGCCCCTCTTCACCATCCTCGGCGACCGTGACCTGAAATCCCTCCAGGGTCAGAATTTCGGTGAGCAACTGGGTCAATTCAAGATCGTCGTCGACCAGGAGTATTCTGTTCATCGGGTGTTATTCCGCAGATTTTCGCGCCAAACTGACGCCGGGGTCAGGGTATAATAAGTTTTTCATCGCCAGAGGAAAGCCGGTTTTGAGCCATCAACAATATTCCCGTTGGGTTACCTTTGCCAGCATGGCGGCCGTCACGACCGCCACCCTGCTCATCATCGGCAAACTGATCGCCTGGCTGATGACAGATTCATCAACCTTGCTGGCATCCCTGACTGACTCCTTTATGGATGTGAGCGCCTCCATCATCAACCTGCTGGCCATCCGTTATGCGCTGGCCCCTGCCGATGACGAGCACCGCTTCGGTCACGGCAAGGCCGAGTCGCTGGCCGGACTCATCCAGTCGGCCTTTATCTCGGGTTCCGCTTTGCTGCTGGTGATGCACGGCATCTCGTCGCTGCTCAAGCAGGCACCTATCGAGCGGCTGGAGGCGGGCCTCTGGGTCAGTGGTGGCTCCATCGTGCTGACCCTGCTGCTGGTCAGCTTCCAGAGCTTTGTCATTCGCAAGACCAACAGCGTCGCCATCAAGGCCGACATGCTGCACTACCGCTCTGATCTGCTGCTCAACGCCGGGGTGCTGCTGGCGCTGGTGTTGGCAGGACAGGGGTGGTACTGGGCCGACGGCCTGTTTGCCATCCTGATCGGTCTGTTCCTGCTGTGGGGGGCGTTGCATATTGGTTACGAATCGGTGCAGGCGCTGCTCGATCGTCAGTTGCCAGCCGAAGAACAAGCGAGAATAATGGCCCTCTGCTGCGCCGTCGAAGGGGTTCACGGCGTCCACGATCTGCGCACCCGCCAGTCGGGGCCGACCCGCTTTGTGCAGCTGCACCTGGAGCTGGATGACCAGATCCCTCTGGTCAAGGCCCATCAAATCGCCGATGAAGCCGAGCTGGCCGTGCGCCAGGCTTTCGAGCGAATGGACGTAATTATCCACATGGACCCCATCTCGGTGCTGACAAAAGAACAACAGAGCCCTCACCCTGAACAACAGTAGGCTGCAACATGGATGATCTGGTTGCCAAAACCTGGCAGAAAATTCAGCAAGAAGCAGAGTGCATGGCGGCCCAGGAGCCGATGCTGGCCAGCTTCTTCCACTCCACCATTCTCAATCACAAGAATTTGCGCTCGGCCCTCAGCTTCCAGCTGGCCAACAAGCTCGACAGCGCCACCATGCCCGCCATCGCCCTGCGCGAGGTGATCGAGCTGGCGCTGCGCAGCGAGCCGGAGCTGCTGGCTGTGGTTGCCGCCGACATCTGTGCCGTACAGGATCGCGATCCGGCGGTTGACCTCTTCTCCACTCCGCTGCTCTACCTCAAGGGGTTCCATGCCCTGCAGGGCTATCGGGTCGCCAACTGGCTGTGGCGTCAGGGGCGCCGCTCGCTGGCACTCTACCTGCAGAACCAGATCTCGGTGGTATTCGGGGTCGATGTGCATCCGGCAGCCCGCATCGGCAAGGGGATCATGTTTGACCACGCCACCGGCATAGTGGTAGGCGAGACGGCGGTCATTGAAGATGACGTCTCCATCCTGCAGAGCGTGACCCTCGGTGGTACCGGCAAGGAGAGCGGCGATCGCCATCCCAAGATCCGCGAAGGGGTGATGATAGGGGCGGGCGCCAAGGTGCTCGGCAATATCGAAGTGGGCATGGGCGCCAAAATTGGCGCCGGCAGCGTGGTGATCAACCCGGTGCCACCCCATACCACAGTCGCTGGCGTACCCGCCAAAATCGTCGGCCGTCCGGAGTGCGACAAGCCTTCGCTGGATATGGATCAGTGCCTCTGATCTCCCGGCCGGAGTAGTCGATGGCCAAACGCTGGTCGGGTTATCTGATCCTGGGGATGTGGCTGCTTAACCTGCTGCATCTCTATCTGGGGTTCTCTCCCTGGCCGGCGGCCATCGCGGCCTGGGCCGCTTCCCTGCTCACCTGGCCCTGGCTGGCCGGCGCAGCCAGACGGCAGGCGCTGGCACTTTACGGTGCTGCGTTTGTGCTGTTGCTTTTCTCCTGGTGGCGGGGTGCCAGCTTCAGTGCAGATGCCTGGCTGCTGTCCAACATCAATATGCTCACCATGTTTGCTGCGGTGAGCACCCTCAATCTCGCTACCTCGGGTCTCTTGACCGGTACCACTTCGTGGCAAGGGCGCAAGGGGCTGTGGAGCACCATGGCCAGCCTCAATCTGCTGGGGGCTGTCATCAACCTCTCGGTGCTTTTTATCATCGGCGATCGGCTGGAACGTAACGGTACCCTTGAGCGACGTCAGGTGCTGGTGCTGAGCCGCATCTTCTGCGTCGCCGCTTTCTGGTCCCCCTTCTTTGTCGCCATGGCGGTGGCACTCACTTACGCACCAGGCCTCAAGCTGTCGAACATCTTGCCGTTTGGCGTGGTGGCGACCCTGCTGGCAATGACGATAACGGCCTGGCAGGTGGAGCGGATCGGAGTGGCGGATTTTGCCGGCTATCCACTGCGGCTGCAGACCTTGGGGCTGCCGATCACCCTGGCCGGGCTGGTGCTGCTCATCAAGCAGATCTGGCCAGATCTCGGCATCATGGCCGTTATCGCGCTGGTGGCACCCTTGCTGGCGCTGCTGTTTATGCCGCATATCGGCCGCAAGGCCGCGCTCAAAAGGCAGGTGGTGGAGCGCTTTCCTGCCATCGGTGGTCAACTGGTGCTGTTTCTGGGGGCAGGCCTGCTGGCTGCCGGCATCAACAGCGCCGTGTCGGTCATCGATCTCGGTGGCGGGCACGGTTTGCCGCTGTTCAACCACTTCGGCTGGTTGGAGGCATCTCTCGCACTCTTGCTGATCCTGCTGGTCGCCATCGTCGGAGTACACCCGCTCATCAGTATCTCCGGACTGGCGCCGCTGCTCTGGCCTCTGTCACCGGATCCCAGCCTGCTCGGCATGTGTTTTCTGCTGGGGTGGGGGATTGCCACGGGCACCAGCCCGCTCTCCGGATCCAATCTGGCGCTGGCCTCCCGTTACAACCTGAGTGCTGCCGCCATCTTGCGTGGCAACCTGCTCTATGGCCTGCTGATGTACGGGGTTGGTTGCCTGCTGATGGGGTGCTATATCGCTCTTCACCGGTGAGCTGCGCAGGATGCGAGAAAAATAGACGCATATTTAGACAATACCTCTGTGGAAGAGGCATTTTGCAGCGCACTGGCTTGTTTGTGCCGATAGGCTCGGGGTATGCTGGCTCCACGCGCTTGAATCGCCCTCTGTGGGGCATCGCAATTGAACAAACAGGTATGCATATGTCACTAGAAGTCCTTGAGCAACTCGAATCCAAAGTACAATCCGCCGTCGACAACATCTCCCTGCTGAAGATGGAACTGGACGATCTGAAAGAGCAGAACACCAAGCTGCAAGACGAGAACCATCAGCTGCGCAACGAGCACGCTGCATGGCAGGAGCGTCTGCGTGCTCTGCTGGGCAAGATGGATCAGATGGGCGAAAGCATCTGATCGGTCGCTATCCGCGAGAATTGAAAACGGGCCGCTCCATGAGCGGCCCGTTTGTTTTGGTCGGCCGGGAAATCAGAGTGCCAGCAGCTGTTTGACGGTTTTCTCGATGCCGTCTGCCGCTTCTACGATATTGCTGGCCAGCATGTAGGCAGGAGTAGAGATCACCTTGCGCTCCTGATCCACCACAAACTCGTTGACCGGACAGTTGAGGTGGCTGCCGCCCATCGCTTCGATGGCGTTGGCGGTGCCTTCGTCATGGCCTATGGTGGCCAGGGTGCCGGCGCCGTAGATGAGCGGGATCAT
Organism: Aeromonas jandaei; assembly: GCF_037890695.1. Taxonomy (NCBI): domain Bacteria; kingdom Pseudomonadati; phylum Pseudomonadota; class Gammaproteobacteria; order Aeromonadales; family Aeromonadaceae; genus Aeromonas; species Aeromonas jandaei. The sequence goes on from NZ_CP149571.1 coordinate 1,185,159, forward strand.
GGCCGGAGCGATGCAGATGTAGGCGGCCGGTTTGTTGGCATTGGCAAAGCTCTGGCACGCCTTCATCACATCAGGCTGGATTTGGCACTCCGCCCCCTTGATGGCGAAGTCGCACAGGTTCTTGGCTGCGCCAAAACCGCCGGGTACCAGCAGGGCGTCATAATCGGCCGCATCCAGCTCGGCCACATCCTTTATCTGGCCGCGGCAGATACGCGCCGCTTCGACCAGCACATTACGGCTCTCTCCCTCGCTCACTTCACCGGTCAGGTGGTTGATCACATGGAGCTGCGTGACATTCGGAGCGAAGCACTGCACGGTAGCACCCTGGCGTGCCAGTGCCAGCAAGCTGATGACGGCTTCATGAATTTCTGCGCCGTCAAAGACACCGCAGCCACTCAAAATCACGGCCACTTTTTTCATGGCAAACTCCTTGTTGTTGAAAATGTGAGCCAAGATGGATTGTTGTACTTTTGTATGGTTATCGCTCGCCATCCGCTGGTCAAGTCATCTTGCTGTGCTAGGATTGTCTCGTTTCGGATCCTGCCGTACCTACTCCCTTAAATTTTTTTCCACATTGATCGAGATCATCCTCATGGTCTAGCGATCGGTTTTTGTGATCTCAATATATTGTTATATATGTATTTTTTGTTTTTTATCCACAGGTCTATCACTGTGGTTTTTCCGCGACTCCATTTTTGAGCACAGAGTTATCCACAGAACTGAGGCTTGTGTGGCTCTTTCTGTCGGGTCTCTGCCCCCCTTGGTGTGAGGGGGCCCCTGTGGCATCCTAGCGGCTGTTTATCTCTGGCAGGACGATTTCATGGCCCCTAGCAATCCCCTTATTCTGGTCGACGGCTCCTCTTATCTTTACCGCGCCTTCTTTGCCTCCCAGCAGGCCGATCTGCGCACCTCGACCGGTTTGCCGAGCGGCGCCGTCCGTGTCATGGCCAACATGATGCGCAGCCTGCGCAAGCAGTACCCCGACTGCCATGTGGCCGTGGTGTTCGATGCCAAGGGTAAGACCTTCCGCGACGACATCTATCCCGAATACAAGGCCAACCGGGCCAGCATGCCGGATGATCTGCGCAGCCAGGTTGCCCCCATCCACCAGATGATCAAGGCGATGGGTTTCCCCTTCCTGATGGTGGAAGGGGTAGAAGCGGACGATGTGATCGGCACTCTGGCCCGTCAGGCGACCGAGAAGCAGCTGCCGGTGCTGATCAGCACCGGCGACAAGGACATGGCGCAGCTGGTCTCCGACCATGTCACTCTGATCGACACCATGAAGGACGTGAAGACCGATCGAGAAGGGGTGATCGAGAAGTTCGGCGTACCCCCAGAGCTCATCATCGACTATCTGGCCCTGATGGGGGACAAGGTGGACAACATCCCCGGCATGACCGGCGTTGGCGAGAAGACCGCACTGGCCTTGCTGCAGGGGATCGGCAGTATCGACGAGATCGCCGCCAACCTCGACAAGGTGGCTGCGCTCGGTTTCCGTGGCTCCAAGGCGTTCGCCGACAAGTTCCGCGAGCAGGAAGAGCAGGTGCGCCTCTCCTATGTGCTGGCCACCATCAAGACCGACGTGGCGCTGGAGCAGAGTCTGGAAGAGCTGCAGCTCGGCCCCATCGACAAGGAGGCTCTGCTGGCGGTCTATCGCGAGTACGAGCTGCGCAACCTGATCAAAGAGCTGGAATCCGGAGGCGCTGATGAGAGCGAAGCCGAAGGTGATGATGAGGGTGCCGCCCCGGTAGCCGCCATCGAGACCGACTATCGCTGCATTCTGGACGAGGCCGAATTCGACGACTGGCTGGCCCGTCTGCAGGCGGCGCCGCTGTTTGCCTTCGACACCGAGACCACCAGTCTCGACTATATGGAAGCGCGGGTCGTTGGCGTCTCCTTTGCCATCGAGCCGGGCAAGGCGGCCTACGTCCCCTTCGACCACGACTATCTGGGGGCGCCGGTGCAGCTGACCGAGGCCGTGGTACTCGGCAAGCTCAAGCCGCTGCTGGAAGATCCGACCCGCCTCAAGGTGGGGCAGAACCTCAAGTACGACCGCAACGTGCTGCTCAATCACGGCATCGAGCTGCAGGGTATCGCCTACGACACCATGCTCGAGTCCTATGTGCTCAACTCCACTGCCAGCCGTCACGACATGGATTCACTGGCTCGCAGGTATCTGAACGCCGAGACCATCTCGTTCGAAGAGATCGCCGGCAAGGGGGTCAAGCAGCTCACCTTCAACCAGATTGAACTGGAGCAGGCGGCTCCTTACGCGGCGGAAGATGCCGACATCACCCTGCGTCTGCATCAGGCGCTGTGGGGCAAGCTCTCTGCAGAGC